>JAZUIT010000307.1:0-8111 GCA_045642385.1 Acutalibacteraceae bacterium | reverse complement strand
CAATTTTAAAAGCACTGCCACCGAAAAAACCGTAATCAAATCCTTTTAATTTAATTGAACCTTTGTCAATTAACAATACATCAAAAAATTCTGAAACAGTTTTGAATACAGAAATATCGTCAGTAATCATTGCTTTGTCGGTTACGGGACAAACTGAGCATTTGGTATATCCCTGTGAAACATTTATTATTTTTTTATTTTCAACAATTCTTTTATCAACAAATTTTTCGTTACATATAACATAATTCCCTATTATTGCGGCATTCAAAGCAACATCATCAGGATACTTACATATATCGGGAAAATTTATTGTTTTTAAGTTTGCACCAATATCATTTAAATAATCCTGCACATTTGTTTGCTTGTTATCGACGATAAAATCACCGTTTCCGCAGTTTATCATCAGCATATCTGCGTGCGTTGATAACGAGCCAATAAAGCTGTTATTTGCCTGTAAAGTAATTGTCTTTACACACAAATTATTTAATGCGGCGGAAATTTTTTCGTTACCCTCACCTATTGCCACACATATTAATTTCTTTTCAGGCAAATAAGGATTATTTGAAAATTTCATTATATTATAGCCTCGACCGCTTCTCTGATATTTCTTGCCGGTATTATTTCAATGCAATTTTTCGCAGTTGAATTGATTTTACTGTAATTATGTTTAGGAATAATACATCTTTTAAAGCCTAAGCGTGATGCTTCAAAAAGTCGCTGTTCGCAGTGATTAACTGAACGAATTTCGCCCGTTAAGCCTATTTCACCAAATGCCAAAACATCCTCGGGAATAGGAATATCTTTAAGGCTTGATACAAGTGCAATTGCAACGGATAAATCAGTTGCAGGCTCGTCCAGTTTTAATCCGCCGACAACATTTATATATGTATCGGTGTTGCCGAAAAAGTAACCTGCTCTTTTTTCAAGAACGGCTAAAAGCATAGCCATCCTGTTATAATCAAATCCTGTTGCCATACGACGAGGATTACCGAAGCCAGACGGTGCAACCAAGCCCTGTACTTCTGCAAGAATTGGTCTTGAACCCTCCATAACACAAGCAATACAAGTACCGGATGTGTTATGGGGTCTGCCGGATAAAAGCATTTGTGACGGATTATCAACCTCGGCAAGACCGGTATCGAGCATTTCAAAAACGCCGATTTCATTTGTTGAACCGTATCTGTTTTTAACGGCTCTTAAAATTCTGTATGATAAATTCCTGTCACCCTCAAAATATAAAACGCAGTCAACAATATGCTCCAAAACCTTAGGACCTGCAATATTTCCGTCCTTGTTTACATGACCAACAATAATTATGGGAATTTCGAGAGATTTCGCAGTTCGCATTAAAATATTTGTGCTTTCTCTCACCTGAGAAACACTTCCTGGCGATGAAGAAATTTCTGTAAAATTCATTGTTTGAATTGAGTCAACAATAACAATATCGGGGCTAAATTCCCTTGTATACTCACAAATAGCCTGAACATCCGTTTCGCTCATAATAAAAAGATTTTCCGTAGTTACATTTAACCTGTCAGCTCTCAATTTTATCTGATGAGCAGATTCCTCACCGGAAACATAAAGTATTTTTAAATTCTTACCGAGATATTCGCAAATTTGCAAAAGAATTGTTGATTTACCTATACCGGGGTCACCGCTTAAAAGAACAAGTGAACCTTTTACAATTCCGCCGCCCATAACCCTGTTAAGCTCTTTTAAACCCGTATCATATCTTGCACTTTCATCGGATTTAATATCATTGATAACGGTAGCAACCGGCATTTTCCTGCTTGCAGAGTTAATTCCCGAGGCTTTTACAGGTTGTACAATTTCCTCGGTCATTGTATTCCACTCGTTACATCCGGGACAGCAACCGAACCATTTAGGAGTAACATATCCGCAATTGGTACAAACATATTGAGATTTTGTTTTCTGAGCCATATTAAGCCTCCAGATATTTTAAAATTCCGCAAAACAAAGTAAATGCAACTTTATTCTGATATTCTTCATTAATAAGATTATCGGCTTCCTTTTGATTTGATAAAAAACCGCATTCTGCCATTACCGCAACGGAATTTGCGTGATACAGAAGATATATTTCCGTTCCTGTGGGTTTAATAAGTCGGTTATTATAGGGTTGCAACATATTGTGGAATGAGCTTTGCAAGCATTCGGCAAGCTTTTCGCTTTCCGGGTTGTTTTTTGAATAAAACACCTGTGCCCCATTGCAATATTCTTCTGAATAGTGATTCTGATGTATACTTAAAAAAATTGCTTCCGGGTTATCTTCAATAATTTTAAACCTGTTTTTAATATCAGAAACTTTTTTATTAACTATTCTTTCATCATCTTTACTGCAAGTAGAAATATCTTCCGTTCTGGTCATTATATAGCTGATTGAATTTAAATCAAAATATTTTGCAAGTTTTTTTGCAACAGCCAAATTAATATCCTTTTCCAATGTGCCGTTTACAGATATAGTTCCCGAATCAAAGCCACCGTGTCCTGCATCAATTATAATAACAGGTGACTTGTAATTGATATTATTTACCACCTGAGCGTTTTTTTCTTTGGTTATAAAAAAACAAAATACGGAAAATATAAGAAACGAAACGGTAAAACACAGCCTTAAAATTTTCATATCATCACTCCCCTATATTTGTATGCCGAAAGGCTCAGGAGAATAACAATGAAAAAATCATTTATAAAAGTATTTACGGGAATATTGATAGGTTTAGTCAACAGTGTTTTAGGCGCCGGCGGAGGAATGATTGCAGTACCGGCATTAAAAAAATACGGTATGTCCCAAACTAAAGCCCAGGCATCTGCAATTGCAATAATACTTCCTCTCAGCATCATTAGTGCTGTTTGCTATATATTTAACGGCAATGTAAAAATAAGCGACAGTTTAATTTATTTGTTGCCCGGCGTTGCAGGTGCAGTTACCGGAGCAATCATACTCCCGAAAATTCCCATAAAAATATTAAAGAAAATTTTTGCCGGATTTATGATATGGGCGGGCATCAGATTATTAATTAAATAAGAGTGATAAAATGCTATTAAATATTTTAGCGGCTTTTCTGTCAGGTGTCGCCGGAGCTATGGGCTTAGGCGGCGGCGGAGTGCTTGTACTGTACCTGACACTTTATTTAAAACTAAATCAATTAAAATCGCAGGGTATAAACCTGATATTTTTCATACCATGCTCAATCGTTGCATTAATTATGCACACAAAAAACAAATTAATTGCATGGAAAGAAATAATACCGTTTATAATAGGCGGAATTATCGGGGTAACAACAGGAATTATTGTAATAAAGTATATTGAAACAAACCTTATTACAAAACTTTTTGCCGCTCTGTTAATAGTAATGGGTATAAAAGAATTTTTTACAAAGACGAACGGCGATAATCCAAATAAGACTGTAAAATAATCACAGCGGATTGGGCATCAATATTCGCTTTACGCTTTTTACCTCTTGTGTTTGTTTCATTGAAAAAATTATGTGCAGATACGGTCGTTAATCTCTCGTCCCACATTATAACTTCAATTCCGGTTATTTCTTTTAAATTTTCGGCAAATTCCTTACACTTATCGGAGCGAAAACCCTCACTTCCGTCCATATTCTTAGGGTTACCGACAACAATAAGTTCTGCTTTGTTTTCTTTTGCTAATCGGGAAACATCTTCAACCAAAACAGAATAATCGCTTTCCTTTATTACCGTCTTAGGAAATGCCAAAGTTTCAAATTTATCACAAAGGGCGATGCCGGTTCTGGCATCACCGCAATCAACAGACATAATAATCATAATTAATCCTTATAAACCAGCTTACCGCCGTTAAAGGTATATTTTACCTTACCCTTTAATTCTTTGTTTTTGTACGGTGTATTTACGGATTTACCGTGAAGCTTATCGACATCAACAGTATAGCGTTCATCGGGATTGAAAATTACGAGGTCTGCCCTGTTTCCCGGTGAAATACTATTGTCAATTCCTAAAATTTTTGCAGGATTTGCACTCATCATTTTAACAAGACCGTAATATGTTGTTTTATTTTTATCTACAAGATATTTAATTCCTGCCGAAAGAGAAGTTTCCATACCGATAACGCCGTTCATAGCAGTATCATAGTCACATTTTTCCCCGGAAGAATGTGGTGCATGGTCTGTGGAAATTACATCAATTACACCGTCTTTAATGGCCTCTTGTATAGCGATAAAATCTTTTTCACATCTTAAAGGCGGATTCATTTTAAAATCCGCATCATTATTTATATCGTCACTTGTGAAAGAAAAATAATGCGGACAGGTTTCGCAGGTAATATTTGCGCCCATTCTTTTTGCCGCTCTGATTAGTTCAACAGAAAAAGCAGTGCTTACATGGCAAATATGCACCTTTGTTCCTGTGTTAAGTGCCAAAGCAACATCCCTTGCGGTCCCTGTATCTTCGGCAGTATTTGGAAATGAACTGTCTTTAAGTGAAATTTCTTCACAATGTGCTAAAATCGGTATATTTAGCTCTTTAGCTTTTAACATAGCCTTATACATAGTTTCAGCGTCTTTGACAGGCTTACCGTCATCGGACAAAGCGACCGCACCGCTGTTTTTTAGTGCTTCAAAATCAGTTAGCTCATTTGTACCTAACGATTTACTGATGGCGCCGACCGGTAACACAGTTGCATCTGCATCCTGAGCTTTATTGATAATATATTCAATTACTTCCGGGCTGTCAGCGCAGGGATTGGTATTAGGCATCGAGAGAAGCGTTGTAACACCCCCTGCGGCGGCGGCTTTGCAACCTGAAATTATATCTTCTTTATAAGTAAAACCGGGGTCACGCAAATGAACATGCATATCTATAAATCCCGGTGCGGCATAAAGATTTGTACCGTCAATTTCTTCATAACATACACCGGTTTTTTTTTCGGAAGAAAATTTGCCGTCAGTTATTATAACATCGCCCTTTTCTTCACGATGATTAAGAGGGTCAATAATTCTTACATTTTTAATATAATAATTCATTAATATCCTCCGTGTTCAGAACAGCAGGGCATTGAATCTACATTATACCAGCCGTAACCGCCAATGGGACAATAATCACCGGCACGCAAACCTGTTGTAGCACAATATGCTACATACTGAGTGCTGTCGCTGAAATTAAATTCTTTTTCATCGAGGTTTTCGTGAACTCTGTTCATAACCTCATGGAACAAAGCACCGGCAGGATTGCCGTATACATTCCATATTTCCTTAGGATTGTCATATCCGTACCAAACAGAAGCACAGTAATAAGGCGTACCTCCGTTGAACAATCTGTCCTTATCATCATCTGTTGTACCTGTTTTTGCATAAGTAGGCTGATTATAAACACCGTATCCCGAACCTGTACCGCCGATAACAACAGTTTCAAGCAATTTTACCATTACATCTGCCGTACCCTTTGCAAGAACCTGTTCACCCTTGTCGTCATCTTCAAGCACGATTTCACTGCCGTCAGCGTTTGTAATTTTGGTGTAGGGACAAGGTCTTCTGTAAACACCTCCGGAGCCGAATACAGAAAATGCCTCAGCCATTTCAAGTGTAGTCATTCCGTAGGTCATAGCACCGATTGATGTGGGAGCTAAATCAGCATCCCTCTGCATATCAAGTGTAGTAATATGGAATTTATTTACAAGATAGTCAACTGATGTATTAATCGTAAGCTTTTCATTGATAATTCTCGCAGGAACCGTATTCAAAGACTGTGCTAATGCAGACTGAACCGTAACATATCCGCCTGAGCCTAATGTTCCGTCAAAATTGTGTGGGAACATATTTCCATAGTAATCAAATGCAGAATTTTGTATAGCAGTTCCCCAGCCGATTAATCCTTCATTAATTGCAGGTGCGTATGTTGCAAGCGGTTTTATTGTAGAACCGGGCTGTCTTGGTGAGTCATAAGCTCTGTTTAAGCAACGGTTACTCGGCTTTTTACCGGCACCGCCGACAATACCTACAACATGACCTTTATAATCAACAATAGTCATTGCCGCCTGAGCCGCAGGATTTTCTTCGGTATCTTCCTCATACGGGAATGTTATACGGTTTTCAAAAACATCCTCCATAATGCTCTGAATATTAAAATCAATTGCAGAATAGATTTTAAGACCGCCGTAATACACCTTTTCCCATGCATCCTTCTGGGACATACCTTTTTCTTCGATAAGGTCATCAATTACCCTTGATATAACAAAGTCAACATAGTAGCTCTGAATTTCATCAGTCTGTTCTTCTTCCTCTTCTTCCTCATTTTCGGCGAATACGAGCTTATACTTAGCAGCTTTTGCATATTCATCGGCAGAAATCATACCCTGTGAAAGCATTTGCTTCAAACAGTAAATCTGTCTTTCTTTATTAGTTTCCGGATTAATAGTGGGGTCGTAAGTATAAGGGGATTTTGTTATTGCCGCAAGACAGGCACACTCAGCAAGATTTAACTTTGAAACATCCTTACCGAAATAATATTCAGCCGCAGTCTTAACACCGTTACAACCCGAACCTAAATAAATAGTGTTCATATATGCTTCGATAATTGCATCTTTGTTATAATTCTTTTCAAGATTTAATGCTAACAGTATCTCTTTAAACTTACGGACAAATGTAACATCCTTCTGACCCGTAAGATTTTTAATAAGCTGTTGTGTAATTGTGGAACCGCCCTGACCCAAATTATTGGGATTAACCATAACTGATGCAGTGCTGTACCAGTCAACACCTTTATGCTCATGGAAACGCTTGTCCTCAATTGCAACAAATGCATTTTGAAGATTTTTCGGAGTTTTATCAAGGTCAACCCACACACGGTTTTCCGTACCGTGCAATCTTGCCATTTCAACATACTTCTTCTTAGGCTTATCATATCCGTAAATAATAGAAGTCTGCCGTTGATTTTTCTTTGCATCGGCTAAATTGAGCTGTTTTTCACCGTTTACAAAAATCATAATATTTGTAAACATATATCCTGCTACTATACAAGAAGTTAAAAACCCGACAATTAAGGTTGAAATTATAAATACAACCACTCCTCTGAAAAAAGCGGCTATCGGACTTCTTTTCTTTTTGTTGTTGCGTTGATTTTTTCTACTCATGAAACACAGTCCTCCTTATAAACTAATATATTATAGCACACTTTTTTTATTTTGTTTAGACTTTTTTGAAAAATTTACAAATTTTTATTATAATTTTTTTCTATTTTGAAATAATATAAGTGATTGGAGGAGTTATGAAAAAAATAATATACAGCTTTATGATAACGGTAATAGTATGTTTCTGTTTAATAAGTGTAATCTTGTCATTAAATTTTAAATCTGAAAAATCATCTGCAAGAAGCAACATTGAATATTATAAAGTTTCAATATATATGAACAAATTGGCAATATACAAAAACGATGACAGTAAACCGTCAAAAATATATGATATTTATATTGATAATCTGCCCGGTGAAGATAAAAAAGCTCTGCAAAAAGGTATCATTGTAAAAAATCAACACGATTTGCAGAGCATAATAGAAGATTATACAAGCTAACAGACCAGGGAACCTATTAATCTTAAAAACAGTATTTTAAAAGTCAGTTTATCAATTTTTTCAGGTGACAGTAAATTTACAACGGACAATTTTTCTCCGTTTAAAGAATATGTAATTGTCCCCAACACCTGATTTTTTTCAACAGGTGCTTTTACATTCACGGCTAAGGAAATATCTTTTTTGATGTTTTTTTCATCACCTTGTTTTAAAAAAATTTTATTTTTAATATCAGCAACCGGTTTTATGCTGTTTTTTACTCCTGATATAACTTCCACATCTGTTATAAGCTTTTTATCAATCTCAGGTACTACTGTTTTATAATTTGCAAATCCCCAGTTAAGTAAAGCTTTTGCCGTTTCAAATCTGTCAGAGCTTGAACTGCTTCCCATAACAACAGCTATCAACTGAGTATCATCACGCTTTGCGGATGCCGATACACAAAAACCCGCTTTTGCGGTCATTCCGGTTTTAAGACCTGTAATGCCCTTATAAAATCTGACAAGCTTATTTGTGTTTACAAGCTCGGTTTTGCCGTTTCTGAGGCT
>JAZUIT010000306.1:0-17368 GCA_045642385.1 Acutalibacteraceae bacterium | reverse complement strand
AAAACGAAAAGGACAGACGCATCACAATGATGATGGTACCCTTTATGTCATGCAGTGCAAAAATGCCCGTTTATTCTCTGTTTATTGCGGCGTTTTTCTCCGCAGTAAGCGCCCCGGTAATTGTGGGGATTTATTTAATCGGTGTAATTGTTGCGGTTGCAGTTGCATTTTTGGCACAGAAAACATTTTTAAAAGGCGGTCATGCACCGTTTGTTATGGAGCTTCCCGCATACCGACTGCCCACGGCAAAGACCTTGGGATTGCACCTGTGGGAGAAAATCAAGGACTTTTTCAGTAAGGCGGCAACCGTACTTTTGGGTGCAAGTATTATAATATGGTTCCTGCAATATTTCAGTTTTTCATTCCATCATGTAACCGACAGTTCGCAAAGTATGCTTGCGGTAATAGGTCAGGTAATTGCACCGATATTTAAGCCCTTGGGCTTCGGTGACTGGAAATCCTCCGTGTCAATTTTAAGCGGACTTATTGCCCGTGAATCAATCGTCAGCACCCTGGGAATTTTAAACGGCACAGGCGGAGAAGCCACCACGGCTCTCACCGCAATTTTACAAAAAATTTATACCCCTGCCGCTGCTTTTTCCTTTATGACTTTTTCACTTTTATTCATTCCCTGCGTTGCATCCGTTGCAACAATGCGTAAGGAATTGGGTTCAAAAAAGAAAACTTTTGTCACACTTTCAATTCAGGCTGTCACCGCATATATCGTAACACTTTTTGTGTATAATGCTGCTTTGCTTTTATCCGGCAACGGTGAAAATTTATTAAAATTTTTCATTGAATTTATTATAATAATTCTTGCGGTATTTTTCGTATTTCTTGCAGTAAAAACAACAGTAAAAAATCACAAAAACGGTACCTGCGGCTGTAACTGTTCCGACTGTAATAAAAACTGTAAACATTAATTTTTCGGAGGTAAGTTTATGAGCAATCTTACTTCTTCCCTTGAAGATTATCTTGAAGCTATATATATTTTAAATAACAAAGGTGCTGTTTCCGTTTCCGGCATTTCGGAGTTTTTGGGCGTATCAATGCCCAGTGTAAACAGAGCCGTAAAAACTCTCTGTGATATGGGACTTTTGGAACATGAGCTGTACGGTAAAATCACTTTAACTGAAAGCGGAATACAGACCGCTTCGGGTGTGCTTGACCGTCACACAATTATAAAAAAATTTCTGAGCGAAACTTTAAATGTTCCGGATGAAATTGCAGAGCGTGATGCCTGCCGTATGGAGCATGTTATGAGTCAACAGACGATAGAAAGTCTTTATCATTTTCTTGAAAGGAACACCTTTGATGAAAAATAATGAGATTGATATTGCAATAATCGGCGGAGGTGCTTCGGGACTTTGTGCCGCAATAGAGGCAAAAAGAAACAATGAAGAATTAAAGGTTGCCGTCTTTGAAAAGCTTGCAAGAGTAGGTAAAAAAATCCTTGCGACCGGCAATGGAAGGTGCAATTTGTCCAACATAAATGCTACCGAAAACAGTTATAACAATCCCGATTTTTGTAAAAATATTTTCGAAAAATTTTCAGTAGAAAAAACCTTGAAATTTTTTAACTCTATCGGACTTCATACAACGGTTGACCCCGAGGGCAGAGTGTATCCCGTTTCAAATACGGCTTCAAGCGTGCTGGATTGTCTGCGTTTGGAAGCTGAAAAAACCGGAGTAATTTTTTACTGTGAAAATAAGATTGAAACAGTTGAAAAAAATAAAAATCATTTTATCATAAATAAAAATTTTTACGCAAAAAAAATTATTTTTGCAACAGGGGGCAAGGCTTCACCGGCTCAGGGTTCTGACGGAAGCGGTTACGATTTGTTAAAAAACTTCGGCATAAAAATTATTAAACCTGTGCCGGCATTGGTTCCCATAAAAACTGATACAAAATACACAAAACAGTTAAAGGGTATCCGGTGTTCTGCAAAACTTACACTTGTTTCCGACAACAAAATCCTTGCGGAAAACAGGGGAGAAATTTTATTTGCAGATTACGGAATTTCGGGTATTGCTTCCATGGAATTAGGTGGAATTGTTGCAAGAAATTCCGATAAAAAAATGTTACTGAATATTGATTTACTTCCCTCATTTTCTTATGAAAAAATTTATGAAATTATTTCAAAAACGAACTTTGAAAATGCAGAAAATTTACTCATAGGATTGTTACCGAAAAAGTTAGGGCAGGTTGTGTGTAAGTCTGTCGGAATAAGCACATTAAATCAAAGCACGGACAAGCTTTCTCAAAATGATTATAAAAAAATTGCCGCAAAAATAAAATGCTTTACATTGGAAGTTAAAGGCACAAGAGATTTTGATTTTGCACAAATTACCGCCGGCGGTGCGGACACAAAACAGTTCAACGAAAAAACGGAAGCAAAAAACATTAAGGGGCTTTTCTGTGTAGGTGAACTGTTGGACATTGACGGCGGTTGCGGCGGATTTAATTTACAGTGGGCGTTTGCATCGGGACTTTGTGCCGGTTATTATGCTTCGGAGGATTTAAAAAATGCTTAGAATAAATCAGATTAAATTACCTTTGGAAGCAGAGCTTCCCGATATGAAAAAAGCGGCGGCAGATGCTTTGAAAATTTCACAAAAAGACATTATAAATTTTCAGATTGCAAAAAAATCCGTTGACTGCCGTAAAAAGGATAATATATTTTTTGTTTACAGCTTCGATATGGAAATCACCGACGAAGAAAAAATTTTAAACAGAAATAAAAGCAAGGATATTTTAAAAATTGAACCCTTTATATATACTCAACCCGAGATAAAAAGAAACAGTCAATTCCGCCCCATTGTTGTGGGCTTCGGTCCTGCCGGAATGTTTTGTGCTTTAACTCTTGCACGGGCGGGCTTAAAGCCCATCGTACTCGAACGGGGTGACGAGGTTGAAAAGCGCACTGCCAAAGTAAAAGCCTTCTGGGAAACAAAGGTACTTGATGAAAATTCAAATGTACAGTTCGGCGAGGGCGGTGCAGGTACTTTTTCTGACGGTAAGCTTACCACGGGAATTAAAGACCCTCTTTGCAGAAAGGTTTTTACGGAGCTTGTTGACCACGGTGCGCCGGAGGAAATTTTATATTCCGCAAAGCCGCATATCGGCACGGACAAGCTTGCAGATGTAGTGAAGAATATACGCAACGAGGTTATCGCCTTGGGCGGTGAGGTTCATTTCAATTCAAGGCTTACCGATATAATTGTGGCAAACGGTGTAATTCACGGCATCAGATACAACTGCAAAACTGATTTTGAAATTGAAACAGATACCGTAATTTTTGCCATCGGACATTCTTCGAGAGATACGGTAAAAATGCTCTATGACAGAGGCATAAAAATGATGCAAAAGCCCTTTTCAATGGGCGTGAGAATTGAACATCCCAGAGAATTTATAGACAAGGCTCAGTACGGCAGCTTTGCCGGACATCCCAAATTAGGTGCAGCTGATTACAAAATGGCTTGTCATCCTCCCCACGGCAGGGGTGCATACACATTTTGTATGTGTCCCGGCGGTACGGTGGTTGCCGCTTCCTCGGAAAATGGCGGTATGGTTGTAAACGGTATGAGCGAATATGCCCGTGATGCACAAAATTCAAATTCAGCTTTGCTCGTAGGTGTCAATCCGGAGGATTTTCCCAACGAACATCCTCTCTCGGGAATTGATTTGCAAAGAAAAATTGAAAGAACTGCATTCAATATGGGCGGCGGTGATTATACCGCACCGGCACAGCTTGTGGGGGATTTCCTGAATAATACCCCGTCAACAAAATTGGGTGCTGTCAAGCCCTCATGTCCCACCGGTGTTACACCGTCCGATATCAGAAAGGTGTTACCGAAAAAAATTACTGACACCTTGGCAGATGCACTTTTGAAAATGAACAATATGTTAAAGGGCTTTACTATGCCGGAGGCGGTACTGACAGCTCCCGAAACACGAAGCTCTTCACCGGTAAGAATTTTAAGAGATGAATATTATCAATGTAATATAAGGGGAATTTTTCCCTGCGGCGAGGGTGCCGGACATGCCGGCGGAATTGTATCAGCCGCAGTTGACGGTATAAGAGTTGCCCATGCTGTTTTCGAGGATGAAAGCTATATGGGCTTCGAAACTTGACTATTTGACAAAAAAGTTATATAATAATGTCGATTGTATTAAGAGTGGGAGGTTGTCTTTATGTCACAAGACTTTATAGGTCCTGTAAAAAAACATGGATATAAGCCACCGAAAAGAAAAAATACGCTGAGCGATTTGGCAGAAAAACTTGATCATAGAACACAAACCCGACTTGCCTATTTTTATATCCCGTTACTTTATATTATGATTTCAGTATTTATACTTTCTGCTGCAGCTTTTGCAATCATATCACCGTTTAGGGAAACAATTAATAAGCTTGTAGGTGAAACCGCACCGACATTTGAATCCGACTTATCCTCCATTTACAAGGGTTCAAATGTTTCAAACGGTATATTGACGCTCACTCAGGTTGATACTCCGTTACAAAACCGCCAGTTTGCCGTTCTTTACTCTCAAAAATTAAATATAAATGTGCCTGTTTACTGCGGTGACAGCGACCTCGTATTAGCAAACGGTGTGGGCTTTAATCCTGAAAGCGCTATGCCCGGTGCAAATTCCTTTACATATATTTCCGGCAATTGTAATTATCTTTCCGGGTTGAAAAATGCCGCTGTCGGAGATATATTAACTGTTACTACAAATTACGGCTACTTTAAATACAGGATAAAAAAAGCGGAAATTGTTCCCGTAGAAGATGCGGATAAAATTGATGTTACCGAAGGTAATGAAACTCTTGTGCTTCAATCCTGTCATCCCTTTGATAAATTAACCGATGCAAGATATAATATTTTGAGGATTTATGCTTCAAAGGTATCCGGTCCGTCCGTTGTTAATTGATGTAAGGAGGGAATATTATGTCAGAAGAAAATAAAGATATTGATTTAAAGAAATCACAACACCACCATCACCACAGCTCATCCGGAAAATCCCGTAAGAAAAAGCATAAATTTTTGCTCTTTCGTAAGCTTGGACATTTTTACGCTGTTTGTCTTACAATTTTTACATTTTTGGCAGTCTTTTTGGCTTCGGTTTTTATCAGCGCTTTCAGCACGGCAAATATCACAAGAATTGCAACAAGTGAAAAATATTTGTCCGAGCTTTATGAAACAGAAACCACTACCGCTGTAATATGGGCGGCAAACTTCAATCTTCCCAAAAAAATCTTCTCAGGTGTTCTTACAGAGGACAATTTAAAGGTTCATGTAAAAGACTATATTAAACAAACAGTCAAAGGCCGTGATGTTACACTCGATACCTCGGAGATGAAAGCTAATCTCAAAAAAAATATTGAAGCTGAGCTTAAATCCTCCAAGATTGAGATTACAGATGCAAAACAACAGTCTATCGCTTCTTTTATAGATTATTATACACAGCTTTATCAATTTGATATGAATATCAAATATTTTAATCATTATAATAAAATAAAGCTTCCGTTTACAGTAGCTTTTATTGTTGCGGAAATTCTGCTTCTGCTTTTGATTCCGATAAATGCTTTGCTTATTGCAAATACTCACAAAAATCCTCATAGAATTTCAAGGCATATTTCTTACGGATTTTTGGCTTCCGGTGTAATGTCATTGTTTATTCCCGGATATATCAGACTATCAGGTATATACAAAACATTTAATGTCGTTTCAAAAGCTTCATACACATTTTATATGTTGTATTTTAAAAGTATATTAAACAGGTGGATGTTGCTTTCATTAATACCGATTATAATCGGAGTTATCTGCATTGTGATAACGCGCAAACGCAAAAATAAATTAAAAGTATAAATTTCAGGGAACTGCAAAAAACAGTTCCCTTTTTACTTGTATTAACATACAAATAATGATATAATAATTTTTAGTATGTTGTATTGGAGGAATTTTTTTGAATAAACTCAAATTTCTGATAGCTTTATGGACAGGAAAAGCAGTATCTTTGTTTTGCAAGCTGGTAAAAAACGGCGGCACAAATAAGCCCGGTGCATTTTCTGTTAAAATCAAAAAGGATTTTATACGATGCTTCAAGAACATTGACCACGAAAAAATAGTATTTATTACCGGCACAAACGGTAAATCCACAACCAACAATATGGTTGTGCATACACTAAGGAACACGGGCAAAACCGTTATTTCAAACCTTGAGGGTGCTAATCTTATGGGCGGTGTTGCAACTGCAATGCTTAACGGTTCAACACTTTTCGGTAAACTGAAAGCAGAATATATGGTGTTTGAGGTTGACGAAAGATATTTGCAATACATTTACGCCTATCTTCCTGCCCGTCATATCTGTATTACAAATATTCAGAAAGACCAGGTTCAGCGTAACGGTGAACCGGATTATATATATCAGAAAATTAAAGCTGTTGTAAATGAAAAAACACACCTCTACCTCAATAACGAAGAACCAAGGGTAAAATCCCTTGAAGCTATGAGCCAAGCCGTCACATATTACGGTATGGAAAAAAATAATAAATCATTTGAAAAGAAAGATTTTTATCATGTAACTCTCCCCTGCCCCAAATGCGGTAACAACATAGTATTTGATTATTATAATGTTGATAATATCGGCTCTTTTCATTGCTCGGTATGCGATTTCGCAAGCGGCAAAAATCCGGATGTGTATCTGACAGATGTGAATTTTGAAGACGGCACATTTACCTGCAACGGCAGAAAATTTACAGTTTACAACCGTGAGCCGTTTTTCTATTACAATTACGCTTTGGCTATTGCGCTTTGCCACGAATTTAAAATTTCCGATGATGAAATTCAGAAAGCATTTTCAAACTTTAAAAACATCAGCGGCAGAATGGAAACGCTGAAATACAAGACAAAGACTATCAAATATATCAGAATTAAACAGGAAAATCCCGAAACCCTGCAAACTGCTTTTGACTACATTTCCTCCGACAACAGCAAAAAAGTTTTTATGCTGGGACTTGAAGAAATCAAGGATTTTCAACCCTATTATACAAACACATTCTATTCCTTTGATGTTGATGTAGACAAGCTTGAAAAATCAAACATTGACCACTATATAGTTTTTTCCGAAGCAGTTGCTTATGATACCGCAAACAGACTGATTTACGGCGGAATTGATAAGGATAAAATTACTATTCTTCCCAACGATGACAACGATGCAATAATGAACGAGCTGAGTAAATATGACAATGACAATGTTTATCTCATTACCTGGCTCAAAAAATATTATGAGCTTGAAAAATGGATAAGTCAAAAGGAGGGCAACTGAAATGGAAAAATTAAATATTTCGTGGATGTATCCTGATATTTTAAATCTTCACGGTGACCGGGGAAATATTATGGCGCTGGCAAAGGTTGCCTCACTTTTAAATTATGAGCCAGTTATAACAAGGGTTGAAAATTTTGAGCAGAAAATAGATTTTGAAAATACGGACATTCTCTTTTTCAATGTAGGTGAAATAAAATCCGTACCGAGTATAATTGACGCATTAAAAAAGCAGGAAGATGAACTGGTGTCCTATATTGAAGAAAGAAAAATAGTATTTGTTGTGGGTGCAACAGGTGCGGTATTTGCAAATCAACTCAAACGCAGGGACGGCTCAGTTATAAAGGGCTTAGGTTTGCTTAATATGGACTGTGAGGAAACCGATGTTATTTACGGCGATGACATTCATGTTGAGATAGATAAGTTTATTGATGACGAGCTTGTGGGCAGTCAGATTCATATGATTAAAACCAAATTAAATCTCGCAGAAAGATTCGGAACTTTAATTTACGGTAGAGGTAACAACGAAGATGATTTTACCGAAGGTGCTGTTTATGAAAATTTGATTTTCACAAATATATTGGGTCCCGTTCTTGTAAAAAATCCCTGGTTTGCAGAAGCACTTGTCAAAAGAGCTATGGAAAACAAAGGAATATACGATTTAACAGAACTCGAACCGGAATTTAATTTGGAAAGAAAATCAGCGGAATGTATTAAAAAATTTATTTCAAAGAAAAAACAAGGATGATTATTTATGTATCCGAATGTTGAAATTCATTTAGATAAAATTGTAGAAAACGCCGTTAAAATGAAACGGTGGTGTACCGAACAGGGTATAAAGCTGAGTGTTGTTACCAAGCTGCTTGCAAACCGTCCCGATATTGTCGAAACACTTGTAAATAACGGAATTGACAGCTTGTGTGACTCCAGAATACAGAATATTATTAATTATTCCCACCTGAATGTCGAAAAATGGCTTATCCGTGAGCCTATGATTTCGGAAATTGAAAATGTTATTAAGTATGCGGATGTGAGTGTTAACAGCGAGCTTAAAACAATTTCTGCACTTGATAAAGAAGCAAAAAAGCAAAATAAAACACATAAAATTGTTTTAATGTATGAGCTTGGTGATTTGCGTGAGGGATGCGACAGAGATGAAATTTTCAAGCTTGTTGAATCCACACTTAAACTGAAAAATTTAAAGCTTTACGGTATCGGTGTAAATCTTTGCTGTTACGGCGGCGTCGTCCCGACCTTTGAAAATATGACTGAACTGTCACAGCTTGCCATGGATATTGAGGAGCATTTCAATATTAAGCTTGAAATTGTTTCGGGCGGTAATTCCGGCAATCTCAAATTACTGCAAAATAATGATATTCCGAAAAAAATAAACAGCCTGCGCATGGGCGAAGCTGTTTTTATGGGAAATATTCCCTGTTATGAAATTCCTTTGGACGGCTTCAACAGGAACAATTTTATTCTAAATGCTCAGATTGTTGAAATCCATAAAAAGCCCTCTGTACCACGGGGTACAAGATACACAAACTCCTTCGGCGAAGTACCTAAAATCAAAGATAAGGGTATCCGTATAAGAGCATTGGTCGCTTTCGGAAAGCAGGATGCCACATTTTCCGGACTTGAACCCGTTAACAGTAACATTGACATTTTAGGCGGCAGTAGTGATTATATAATCCTTGATGTTACAGACAGCGAAAACCCCTATAAGGTCGGTGACATTGTAAGCTTTAATATGAACTACGGCACAACGCTGAATGTTATGACATCCGATTATGTAGAAAAAATTATTATTTAATCACATTTCTCGGTAGAGTGCTACAACTTTACCGAGAATTATCAGTTCATCGGCAATAATCGGTTCGTATTCGTCATTTTCCGGTTGCAAACGGAAATGACCATTTTCTTTGTAAAAGCGTTTTACTGTGGCTTCATTTTCTAAAAGTGCAACTACAATTTCCCCGTTTGTTGCCACAGGTGTTTTTTCCACAAATATAATATCCCCGTCGAGAATACCGGCATTTATCATACTATCACCTCTGACATGAAGTGCAAACACAGTTTTATCTGCTGATAAATAACCTGAAAACGGCAAATAACGCTCGATTTGTTCAACGGCGAGTATAGGATAACCTGCTGTAACGGTTCCGACCAGGGGTACCTGTGTGATATTATCGGACTGACCCACGATACGAATAGACCTTTTAAGCATAGGGTCACGGGAAATATATCCGGCTTTTTCCAGCGCATCTAAACAAGCCTGAACGGAAGCCGTAGAACGCAAACCCACAGCCGCACCGATTTCTCTTACGGACGGCGGTACTCCGTCCTTTAATTTTTCTACAAGATATTCATAAACCCTTTGCTGAGTGTTATTAATCTCCACAACAATCACCTCTGAAAGTATTATAACACATCTATCATAAATATGCAAACATTTGTTTTTAATTTTTTTCTGTTTTCGAAAAATATATATAATGTTTACAATTTATTCACACCAAGTTAATAAATTGAATGTAATATAGATTTGTTCGTACGGAGATCGCAACTCCGGCGTATTAAGATTTACCCCTCCTAAAAACCCCTCAAAAAGGAAAAGCGATAGGTTATGCCTGTTGCTTTTTCTTTTTTATTTCTGAACTTTGAATATTTTACCTTTTTAAGACAAAACTATCACTATAATACGAAGGGACTGATAGTTTTGAAAAATAAAAATCTCTATGCAAGTAAAACATTTTATATCGTTTTAGCACTGTGCGTGCTTGTATCAGGCTTTGGTGCGGTAAGCTCAATAAAAACAAAAATTGCCGAAAAAGCAACAAATACCACAAAGCTTGAAACAATGTATGACTGGTCAAATCAAACGGAAGTAATAACCGAAGAACAAAAGGCGAATGTACCGGCGACAGATATTCCTGATACAAGGGAAACAACAACTGCAAAAGATTTCAGTACCACTAAAGAACCTACCGATAAGCTTCCGTACAAGGGCGAATTTTCACTGCCTTTGGGTACTTCAATCATAAAAGATTACAGCGACGGCGAAATGGTAAAATTTAAAACTATGGACGATTGGCGCGTGCATAACGGAATTGATTTTAAAGGTGAAAAAGATATGTCTGTCCGTTCTGTAACAGACGGGATTGTCTTGTCGATAGACAATGACGCTATGTGGGGAACGGTTGTTACAGTTGACCACGGAAAAGGAATGGTAGCAAAATATTGCGGATTAAATCCCGATAATTGTGTGAAAAAAGATACTGTACTGAAAAAGAATAATGTAATAGGAACATTGGGAATAATCCCCATAGAAAAACTTGACGGTTACCACCTGCATTTTGAAATAACCGTAAGCGGCAAATACGATGACCCGTTACTTGTTATGAATAAAGCAAACAAAAACGAAAATTAAAATACGGAGCCTTTCGGCTCCGTAATTTTTTATTTATCTCCAACTGAATGATATTGACTTACCGCAAATCCAGTATGTAATATTAATATCCTGAGATTCAAGTGAATCAAGGAAAGCATTCATCATTTCATAAGTTGGGAATGTGATAGTGGAATTCATTATAAGGTGGGTAAATCTTTCCTCAAATCCATCACCCGGAACAACAAACGCCAAAGTATCAAGAAGCTGAATATGACCGAATGTATTTGTAATTAATATACTTGCAGGATTGTTTTTATAGAACTTCCTCAGACTGTCAATTTCCTGATAATTTGAACCGATAATACCCGGTACAAATCCGGTCTGCCACCATGATACATCATAGGGACGGACAAAAAGTCGTTTAGTGTTAACATTAGAATCGTTATCGTAATGTTCAATGTAAAGAACGCTGTCCATATACAGACGCTCTGCATCCGTTACACAATCATAAAAATCGTTCAGTCTGCTCTTAGGCTTATTATAAACACCTATTTCACATCCGATATTAGGACCGTATGTACCCTTCCAAAGCTGAATCATCCAATCCTTGCCGTCATATTCAAATTTAAGCCTTTCTGTAAGATAGGGCATTGTTCCCACAGGAGCCGCCAAATCGTACTCCTGAGTAAAACCAAAGTTTCTCTGCCACGAATTATTTACTGTGAAGAAACACTTTTCGTATTTATCATAATTATAACCGAGATATCCTGCACCTGTATATTCGGAAACATTGTTGGTTGACTTTGTTACAGTAACCTTGCAAGTAGCTTTTGCGCCGCTTCCGTCTGTTGCGGCACAGGTAATTGTTGCCGTACCGGCTTTAAGAACCTTAATAAAACCTGTCTGACTGATGATAGCAACATCGGAATTTGAAGTTGACCATTTAACCTTTTTGTTTTCTGCATCCTCAGGTAAAACAGTTGCGGTAAATGTACCGGACTTGCCTGCCGTCCAGTTCAAAGCGCTGACATTAAGCTTAACAGATTCAACATATTTTTTATCTGTAACGCTGATTTTACAAACAGCTTTTTTGCCGCTTCCATCAGCCGCAGTACAGGTAATTGTTGCTTCACCGAAGTCAACAGCCGTAACAACACCTGCACCGGAAACAGTTGCAACAGTTGCATCGGAGCTTTCCCATTTTACTGTTTTTACAGATGCATCGGTGGGTGCAACCGTAGCCGCCAAGCTCAAAGCTTTACCGGGGTTAAGATAAGCTGAGCTTCTGTTAAGCTTTACGGAAGTAATATATTTCTTTGCTGTAACTGTAACATTACACTTTGCGGATTTGTTACTGCCGTCAGTAGAACTGCAAGTAATAACAGCGGTACCTGCACCCACAGCAGTGAGCTTACCGGCCTGTGAAACGGTAGCTACCTTTGTATTGGAGCTTACCCATTTCAATGTTTTGTTAGTTGCATTTTCGGGTGTAACGGTTGGTTTGAAAGAACCGCTTTTGCCTACATACCATTTGATAGTTGCCGCATTAAGTGTAACCTTCGTTACTTTAACAGCAGTAACGGTTACGGTACATTTTGCGGATTTATTGCTGCCGTCAGTGGAACTGCAAGTAATAACAGCAGTACCTGCACCCACAGCAGTAAGCTTACCGGCCTGTGAAACGGTAGCTACCTTTGTATTGGAGCTTACCCATTTCAATGTTTTATTTGTTGCATTTTCAGGTGTAACAGTTGGTTTGAAAGAACCGCTTTTGCCAACAGTCCAGTTGATAGTTGCCGCATTAAGTGTAACCTTCGTTACCTTAACATTAGCAGCAGATACCTGTGTTGTGAGTAACGGACACATTACAACAACAACTGTAAGTACGGTAATTAACACTTTCTTCAAAATTTTCATTTTGTTTTCCTCCAAGATAATATCATACCATAATTGTACCCTAAAAGCGCCTTTGTGTCAACCCTAAAATAAATACAAAATACAACAAAAAGCGACCGACAACTAACTGTCATCGGTCGCTGTAATAATCAGTAATCTCTATTATTCTGTAACAGGATTTGTGTTTTCGGACTTGTCAGGGAAAGTAATATGAAGATTTTCGCTGAGCCATTCCTTAACAATCGGAATAACATTTGTTGTGATCAGTCCTTTAACAAATTCAATCATACTCCAAACCAATCTTACAAAAGACATAAATTTACTATCCTGGGGAAGCTCCTCGAAAACAGCAATGATATCCGTATCAGCTGTAATGCAACTGTAATCCCTGTTCCAACCAACGAACTTATAACCCGAATGGATTTCGAGACCCTCACGAACAGCCATATCAAGATTAGGCTCCTTAATCGCCGGATCACCGTAATCAACAAGCTCCGTAGCAACTACCGTTCCGTCTGTATCAAGCCAGCGAACTGTAAATGTGCCCAATGTACCAAGCATAGGAATTATACCTGTTTCAGCATCTTTACCTGTTGTGAAGAGCTTAGACATATCAATCTTTGCTGTAAGACGAACCGCAACCTTTGCCTTTGAAGCTTCGGACTTAATAAGTGCAGTGGTTGCTGTTGTTGCATCGGGAATTAATGCAACACCGTTTTCGTCAATGTAGCTGCAATAATTTGTAGAAGCATTCTTTGAATAACCTGTATCTCTGATAAAATACTTTGTGGCTTTATCAACAGAAGCGGCACCTGTTGTCTTGGCAGAATATGCCGTATTGTAAGCAACTGCATCAGCCGCATTGGGGAAGAATGATTCAATTTCAGCCTTGCTGGGAATATAAACCAAATCCGGAGTATCTACAAGAAGTGTCTTTCCGTCTGTATCAGTTGCACCGTTGTCAACGGGAACCAAAGCTGCCTTTTCCTTTGCGGTGAAAGCACTTTCGATAAATGAAGGAATAAATGTTTTATAGACAACATTTGATTTGCCCCAAACACCAACCTTGGTTTTTGCTGTTGAACAGTTCGTAGCGGCATTCAGACATTTTTCTGTGATAATTGTAAGAACAGTATCTTTCTTTTCAACAACAATCCATACAATCGGTTCATCTGTTGTTGTTAAATCGTTGTCCTGTTCGTATTTACCGAAAGCTACCTTATCACCCACTGCAACTGTTTCTGTATCGACAGCGGCAAATGAGAAAGGAGCAACAGCAAATACCGTAAGTACTGCTAAAATAATTGCCAATGGTTTTTGTAACTTCTTCATTACAATTCCTCCAATCAGTTATAGAAGCTATAATTCTTAATATAATTTTATACTTTTTTCAACCCGATGTCAAGCATTTTTTAGATAATACTTATAATTCCTCCATAATATCTGCCATATAATTTGCAAAGCCTGCAAAGACAATCCCGGGCTCCTGCAAATACGGTTGCCAGCGCTTAACCCATTCAAGAGAAACAAACCCGTCATATCCGGTCTTTTTTAATTCTCTCAATGCTTCTCCAACAGGCAAATCACCGTAACCCATCATTTTATAAATAACACTTCCGTCTTCAACAACAGAATCCTTTACATGGATATGCTTAATATAATTTCCTAAGGTATTTACGGTTTTCAAAGGAGCTTCATCTGCAAATCTTACAGTATGATGTACATCCCACAAAACACCCTTGTTGTCACTCTTGACTCTGTTAAGAATTTCCAGCATAAAATCCGAGTTTGAAAGCTTGCCGTTTGTTTCGAGTAACGGTGTGACGCCCTGAATTTTGCCGTATTCACACACAAGATTATACAATTCCACGCAACGGTCAAAGTCACCGTCAGTAATTTCGGGCTTATCTGTACCCATAATTCTTATATATTTTACGCCCATTCTTGAAGCGCAGTTAATATAATCGCAGGCCTCCACAAAAGATTTATTCCCTTTTTCCCTGTCAGCCAATGCGGCACCGGTTGTAAAAATAGGAATTTCAATATTTAATTTGGAAAGCTTTTCTTTTGTATTTTCACATTCTGCTTCGGAAAACTCCTTGATTTCCGGCGCATACATAGCCGAACCCAAGCCTCTGATTTCAACACCCTGAACACCTAAGTCCTTAGCGGTTGAGAACACCTCATTCCATGTCCAACGAGGACAACCTAATGTAGAAAAAGATACTTTCATTTTTCTCATCCTTTCACCATTAATTATCGCTTTCGTTGTTAAGACCGAAATGGTCAGCAGCCATTTCACGGAGCTTGAATTTCTGGATTTTTCCTGCCCCATTCATGGGAAACTCATCTACAATCCACACAAATTTCGGAATTTTAAAGAATGCCACATTTTGTTTGTAGTATTCTTTTATATCGTCCTCGGTTGCTGTTTCACCGGCTTTTAAAATAACGCAGGCGCAAACCTCTTCACCGTATTTTTTACTGGGAACACCGATAACCTGAACATCGCTGACCTTATCATATTTGTAAAGACATTCTTCAAGCTCTTTGGGGTAAATATTTTCGCCGCCGCGGATTATCATATCTTTAAGTCTGCCGGTTACTTTATAATATCCGTTGCTGTCCCTTACAACCAAATCGCCGGAATGTAACCAACCGTCTTTATCAATAGTCTGTGCAGTAGCTTCGGGCATTTTGTAATACCCTTTCATAACATTATAACCTCTTGCACAGAACTCACCTATTTCACCGTCAGGTAAATCTTCGCCTGTTTCCGGGTCAATAACCTTACATTCCACACCGGGGAAAGCTTTTCCCACCGTTGTACAGCGTATTTCAATGGGGTCGGTTGTTGTCGTCATTGTGCAGCCGGGTGAAGCCTCAGTCTGACCGAAAACTATTACAATTTCAGACATATTCATTTTATTTATAACATCTTCCATGGCTTTTATGGGACAGGGTGAACCAGCCATAATGCCGGTTCTCATATTCGAAAAATCATATTTCTGAAAATCCGGATGTCCCAACATAGCAATAAACATTGTAGGTACACCGTGAAGCGCTGTACATTTTTCACTTTGAAGTGCATCCATAACCTTTACAGGGTGGTAAGCATCAATGGGAACAAACGGTGTACCGTGGGTAATACATGACATAAGTGCCAACACCATTCCGAAGCAGTGGAAAAACGGTACGGTTATACATAATTTATCATTGTGGGTAAATTTCATACTGTCGCCGATATTCTGCCCGTTATTGAGTATTCCGTAATGCGTAAGCATAACACCTTTCGGGAAACCTGTTGTGCCTGATGTGTACTGAATATTCACAACATCGTGGCAGTCAAAAGTTTTCTGCGCTGCTTCAAGCTCGGTTACCGGTGTCTGTTCAGCCAATTTATAAAGGTCATTCCAAGCCACCATACCGGCAGGACATTCGCCCTCACCTGCATAAATTACAGAAGTAAGACAGGGTAATTTCCTGCAATTGAGCTTGCCCGGTTCGGAATTTTTCAATTCGGGGATAAGTTCATTAACAATATCAACATAGCTTGTTCCTTTGAAACCATCTATCATAACAATTGCATTTGTGTCGGACTGTTTCAATTGATAATCAAGCTCATAAATTTTATAACTTGTGTTTACGGTTATCAATACACCGCCCATTTTTGCAGAACCGAAAAAAGTCAGCAGCCACTGCGGTACATTTGTAGCCCAAATTGCAATATGGCTTCCTTTTTTTAGTCCTAATGACATAAAACCTCTCGCTATGATTTCACACTCATCATTAAATTCTTTCCATGTGCGTTTGTAATCACGGTCGGTGTAATTAATCATAACATCATCGGGATATTTTTCAGCCATATATGCTATCTGCTCACCCAATGTGCGTGTCAAAAACTCTTGTGTAGCCATCGTCTGACTCCTTTCGTAAAACTGCGGAACAAGATATATAGAACATCATGCCCCATTTTTGATAGATAATAAAATTATTTTACCACATTTCAATCCGTTTTTCAAGGATAATATAAAACTTATTTTTCAACTTAATGTTATGTATTTTTTTATAAAATCATCTTGTTATATATAGATTTATATGATATAATACAGTTGCGACATAAGTGAATATATAATCTCTCATGTGAATGTATTTTTATCTCTTGGTAAAAATGCATACTCTGTTTTCACATTCTCAGGAGAGGTTGAAACTTGTGTCGCAGCAATCGGAGTTGTGCGTTTTTCGGTGCGTGGCTTCGGCTGCGCACTTTTTTATTCGAATACTAACATCGGAGGTATTTAAAATGGAATGTCTGAATGAATTTTGTATTTATCAAAAAGATGACAAATGCATATTGGATGAAATCGAAATAGACATAGGCGGAAATTGTCAGTCGTGCATTTACCCGGATATTCCGCCGCAAATATTGGAACGTGAAAAAGAAAAATTATTAAAACAGTTTGAAGAATATGATTAACACAGCGCCGTTCCCTACAGGTTCGAATTAAGAATTATGAATTATGAATTATGAATTACATAATCCCTATCGACTATTGCCACCTCCCCCAAGGTAGGCTATGTATCAGTAACTTTGATAAAGAAAATAAAATGGGTGTGGGTGGAACCCACCCTCAATTATTCACTATTCACTATTACTTATTCATTAACAACGGGTGTGGGTAGAACCCACCCTCAATTATTCATTATTCATTATTACTTATTCATTATCCACGCCCACCCTCAACTTCTCACTCCTC
>JAZUIT010000305.1:0-3204 GCA_045642385.1 Acutalibacteraceae bacterium | reverse complement strand
GAAAACGCTGTAAGACAAGCAGTCATAAAAAAATGGATTACGGCAGAAGAATTTACCGAAATTACAGGTAAGGAGTATTGATATGATACATTACTTAATGACGGTTTTACCGTTGATTTTGGCGGAAATTGTTTTGCTTCTTGTAAGGTGGTGAGAAAATGAATACATCCGCAATTTTAACATTAATCGGTACTCTTGTGGGAACATTCGGCGGTATTCTCACCGCCAGCAAGCTTTTAAATTACAGGGTTGAACAACTCGAAAAAAAGGTGGACAAGCACAACAATTTGATTGAAAGAACATTCAAGCTTGAAGAACAGATAGCTATTCATGAAGAAAAAATAAAGGTGGTAAATCACCGCTTAGACGATTTGGAGGGAACAATATGACTTGGACAAAAGCGGCTTTAATCAGAGCATTAAAAACATTCGCACAGACGGCAATTGCAACCATAGGCACATCCTATGCCTTTGATAAGGTGAACTGGGTTGCGGTTTTCGGTACATCAATAATTGCCGGTTGTCTGTCGGTACTTACAAGTCTTGCCGGTTTGCCGGAAGCAAAAGAAGAATAATTGAATAAAATAAAACGGGAGGTGAAACTATGGCAGTAAAAACATATTCATACAGCAAAGATAAAAATACAAAGCTTTCAAGCAATTTCACGGTGAAAGAATTTGCCTGTATTGATGACTACGGAAAACTGATAACGGATGTGGTAAAAGTTGATACAAAGCTTGTTGAGTATTTGCAGAATATAAGAAACCATTTCAATAAACCTGTTAATATTACATCCTCATACCGTCCCGAACCCTATAACGCAAGTATCGGCGGTGCGTACGGAAGTTATCATACCTTGGGTAAAGCCTGCGATTTTTATATTTCGGGAGTCAATGTGGAGGAAATTGCAAAGTATGCGGAAACTTTGGGCATCTTAGGAATAGGTTGCTATAAAGACGATTTGTTTGTGCATATTGATACAAGAACCGTAAAGTTTTTCTGGTACAATCAAAGCAATATAGAAACTTACAGCTTCGGCGGTAAGGTTGAAACGGCACTGGAAAAGAAAGTAAAGGTTATACAAAACTGGCTTAACAGGCACTATAAATCCGGGCTTAATATTGACGGTCAGTACGGTGCAAAAACAAAGTCGGCTATTGTAAAAGCCGGTCAGTATATGCTTGGGTTAAAGAGAACCGGCAAAGCGGATGCTCAATTTATCAAAAAATATCCACGGGTAAAAACCGGAGATAAATCCGCTTATGTTGCACTTGTTCAGGCGGTTGTGATTTGTAACGGAATTGACTGTACATTTGACGGAACCTGGGGAAGCATTACAACCGAGGCTCTGAAAAAATTCCAGACAAAATCAAAAATCACATCGGACGGTATCTTAGGCGAGAATACAATAACAAAACTGTTCGGATAAAAACTAAAATCGTAAAAATTAAAGGCAATCTATCCCGTTACAGATAGGTTGCCTTATTTTTTTGAAAGGAGTATGTTATGAAAAATGTTTACGGATATATAAGAGTATCAAGTATTGACCAAAATGAGGAACGGCAGGTGGTTGCCATGGGAAAATATGATATACCGCCTAAGAATTTATTTAAGGACAAGCAATCGGGTAAAAATTTTGACCGCCCGAATTATAAAAAAATGGTTAAAAAATTAAAAGCAGGAGATTTGCTTTATATATTGAGCATTGACCGACTGGGAAGAAATTACGAGGAAATCCAAAACCAATGGAGAATACTCACCAAGGAAATAGGGATTGATATTTGCGTAATAGAAATGCCGCTCCTTGATACAAGGAACGGTAAGGATTTAATGGGAACTTTTATTGCGGATTTGGTGTTGCAGATACTTTCTTTCGTGGCACAAAATGAGCGTGAGAATATCAGAAAAAGACAGGCACAGGGCAATGCCGCCGCAAAAGCAAGAGGAGTAAAATTCGGTAGACCTGAAAGTCCGTTACCCGATAATTTCCCCGAAATTGTCAAAAGGTGGGAAAGAAAAGAATTGAAAATAAAAGAGGTAATAAAGCTTTGTAATATGAGCGAAGCCACCTTTTACCGCCGTCTCCGTGAGCTTCGGTTAAAAAACAAAAAGCTCTCAAAAGGTGTACCTTTTGAGAGCGAATACATAATAGCATAATTACCTCTGAAAATCAAGTATTTTATGGGAAAATATAGAAAAAGCATTAAATTTTCACCTGAATTTTGTAGTATATTTTAATCATATACTTTTATCAAAAGGTACACTTTTTGAAAAAATCAGGAGGGAAAAGATAATGAAAAAAGTAAGTAAAAAAGTTTTGTCTTTGTTGTTATGTGCCTTTATAATTTTCGGCGCAGCCGCACCTATGAACGGTACATTAGCGGACTTGTTCAACTCGTTTTCCTTAAAAGCAAGTGCAGCGACCAATGGTTATACTGCGGAACAAGCAGTTCAATGGGCAATAGAACAAACGAAAAATCCAAGGGATTATGATGGGGATTCAGGTGTCCAATGTGTTGATTTGATAAGAATGTATTATGTATATTTGGGATATTATCAGGTTAAAGGAAATGGATGTGATTATGCAACCAATACGATTCCTTGTTCTTCTTGGCAAAGAATTTCATACTATGCCGGGTTTGTTCCGAAACCGGGTGATGTTGCTGTTTGGACATATACAACAAGTGCATATGGTCATGTAGCAATAGTGACATCGGCTGATTCATCCGGCATGACTGTTGCTGAATTTCTTGGTTCATCGCATACAGGAAGAACTCATTTTTACCCATATTCTTACGGAACATTGGCATGTTTTATCAGACCGGATTTTACAAATTCCGCCCCGCCGACAGCACCCACTGTATATTTGAGCAAAGCTACGCTTGCTGTAAATGAAATGGCAACCCTCACTTGGTCGAATTGTTCAGGAGCATCTTATTATTGGATATCGTGTTGGTCATCAACAGAACAGTGCATAAGTGAAGAGGGTTTTAATTACAGTAAGCAAATTTCTTTTTCAAAACCGGGTAAGTATTCTATAACAGTTGTTTCAGGTAACAGCAAAGGAGAATCAACAGGAAATTGGATAGAAATAAATGTTTACAACAGTAAACCCTCTGTACCAAATGTGAGCCTTAATGTTTCATCAATACAGTCTGGAGAAAATGCGATTATATCATGGGGTTCATGCAATAATGCTACAAGT
>JAZUIT010000304.1:0-7943 GCA_045642385.1 Acutalibacteraceae bacterium | reverse complement strand
TACATAGTTATGATTTTTAAAGCAGAAAACGATTGTTTAATCGGGAGATATAAATAAAGAGTTCTTTTCTTGTGCCAGAATTTGATAATATATATTTACAATGATTAGATTAAAAGAGGTGAGCCACGGTCGGCTCACCTCTTTTAGTCCATATAAATATGTAAACTTGTTATTTTCGGCATCTTACGAAGATTGTTCAGTGCCATTGATTCGATTTGACGGACACGTTCTATGGATAAATTCATTATCCCGGCAACCTCTTCAAGGTTCATGCGTTTGCCGTTATAAAGACCGTACCGTAGTGTAATTACTTTTCTTTGATTAGGCTCTAATTGCTCAACAAATGATAGGATGGACTTGTTTCGTTCGGTTACAGTGATGTTCTCGTCCGGCTCTGCACCGTCTTCGTCTTTAATGGTATCCAATAAGGTTCCGTCCATTTCATCGTTTACAGGGGCATCCAGCGAGGCGATAGAGTATTCTAAAGTCATCAGATGCTTGACATGGGCGATTGTAAAGCCGGTAAGGGTTGCTATCTCATCATCACTTGGATATTTTTGATGCTCGTCATAGTATTCGGATTGTACGGAATTGATTTTTTTAAGAGCCGTAACGATGTATGATGGCATCTTTATCAGCCGGCTTTGATCCTCTAAATAATTAAGGATTGACTGTTTTATCCAAAACACAGCATATGTAGTAAATTTAGTTCCTCGGTGCGGATTGTATCGGTCAACTGCTGCCATTAGTCCCAAATTAGCCTGTTGTACCAGGTCAAGCACCGGCATTCCGGTTCTGGCATATTTCATTGCAATTGTAAAAGCAAATTTCAAATTGCAGTTTACAAGCCATTCTCTTGCTTTTTCATCTCCGTTTTGGATTCGCCCGACCAACTGCAAGGTTTCCTTGTATGATAAGGTGGGGAAGGGATGAATTTCTTTTAAGTATTGTTGGATCGGATTGACGGCTTCTATGTCTTCATCGGGAACGGTTATATCGTTTTCTTCGATTAAATCCGGTTCTTCGTTTGCATCAAGGAATGAATCTGTTAAAGCTTCCGGGTACACGATCTGTACACCGGCTTTTTCAAATTGAAGGAAGATGTCTTCTTTCTCGTTTTCCTTGATTCGGTACCGAGCAAACTTTTTATGGATTGTCGCCGAATTTATATAACCTTTCTTCTTTGCTTGTTGTAATAATGTTTCTAAAAGCTGATTCTTTTCCTTGGCAAAATTTCTTTTTGCCTTGGACATTTGATAACTCCTTTCAAATTTCTATGAGAATTATATCACTATAATATAGCATTGTCAACTACAACGGGGTAAAAAGTGTATTTTATAACTTGCTAAAATGAAATTATTTTTATTTTTAGCAAAAATAAGTGTAAAAAATACTTGACTTTATATGGAAACGGGTGTATAGTAAATATACAAATGTTTTCGGAACTATTTTTTCGGAGGTGACAGAAGTGTCTGACGGAAACAAACCCGTCAGCGAGGATATACTTTTACCGTGGGTGGATAGGTATTTATTAAACAATGCCGGTCCATTTGAAAAACGATTATTTGATTGGTGGATAAACGAAGGTTTCTTTTGTGTTTCGAATTTTATTAGAACGGAAGGCAATATCAGAGCAGAACTGATGTTGCTGCTTGGCTACTCTGTATATGACACAATCAGATCTTCTGAAGCAGGACAGGTGGATAATAGTTCTGCTATGATGAAGATCGAAGAAAAGAAGAACAACGGTTGGGATATGGTTCTCAGATTATTGCCTAACATCTATGTTCTGAAAGATACGGAGAATAATCGCCAAAAGATAGAAGAACTTTTGAGCGACAATATTCGAAGATTCAATATTGTCGAGTTTAAAACAAAAACTGATAACGATATAACTATTTTAAATTCCGTAGTTATTGATGTATATAGGAAAAGGTGAAACCATGGGAAAACTGTCTGACATGGTTGGTGAGTACAAGAAAAATCCAAGTGTCAGCTTAAAGAACAGAATATTTGATTATATTCTGACACTTGACAATCTTGATGCTTTTGACCAAACCGAAAGTGAATCTGCAGAAGGCGTTATTAATGCCGAATGGATTGAATTTGACAATAATATTCGGCTGAAAAAAGCCGGTGAACAGCGGTATATTGTAACTGAAGTCTTTGGTATTCCAAACAGGGGCTTTATTTGTTATTGCTTCAGGATAGATTTATCCGATTATACCGCATCCGAAATTGCTTCCTATGCAGAGAACTGTCAGCAGTATGAATCTCAGGCACCGGATAAAGAAGTTTTTTCTGCTTTTGCTGTTGCAATGGCTTATAATCCAAAAGAATCAGTAGATCCGTTTCTTGCTAATGACGAAAGTGCATTAAAAACATGGTATAAACGGATTGACGAAGAGGTAATGCTTTAGTGAAATTTTACACATGCGAAAGTTGCGGATTTGTATTTACAAGAACGGGAGAATGGGAGATTTGTCCGGATTGTAATAAAAAAACCGTAAGAATAGCAACAGATGAAGAAGTAGCAAAAGTAACTGAAAAGTTAACAACAACTTCTAAAGGCGAGGCAAATAATTAGATGGTAACACAAAAGGAATTGCTCGAAGAAATAGTTCGATTAATTAAAGAGGCTGGTTATAATCCGAAGGATCAACTTTTCGGATACTATAAGACCGGTCTGGATAGTTATATCACCCGCAAGGGCGGGGCAAGAGAAATGATAAAAAATTTAAATAAAGAAACCCTTCTGCTTTATATCCAAAATCAAATATAAAAGTAATCCACGTTGATTGTTTTCTTGAAATTCAAAATCAACCTTCCTTAAATTGTTGCAAAACAATATAAGGGAGGTTTTTTTATGCCTGATTTTAACGACATTCTCAATTCTATCGTTGAAAACGATACTGAAGAAGAAATCGAAAAAGATTCCGACAGTGTCAAAGAAGAAACTGAAAACAGCGAAAACGATAAACAGCGTGAAGAAACAGAAGACAGTCAGGATGAATCCGATGCAGGTTACGATGCACGCGGATTTGACGGAACTGTTTCGAATAGTATTGGTCGTGGTGCCGTTGAAAATTTAATTAAAAATACGGTGTATAGCAAATACAATATTGATGCCGGTTTGATGAGGTCGTTTTCAAAACTTTCTCCAACCGAAATGATTTCTACCTTTAACGATTCCTTAAAAGAACTTGCTACATTGCGAGCAGAATACGCAAAGGGCACTTATACGAAAGCTGAGTATAAATCGTTAAGCGGTAAAGTCAAGGGTGAGATAGCCGGAGAATTGCTTGAAATGGGCAGCAGCCGTAAAAGTATTCTTGAGGATGTTCTGCTTCGTTCTTATGGGGTTACTCCGGAAGATATGTCTCAAATCAAAACTTTCGGAGATTTGGTGGATTTTTTCAAGCCTGATAAGGAACCGGAAGCCGACAGAGATATTGAAACACAGGTAGATATGGACATTGATGCTACCGAGCATGAAGAACCGGCGGAAGCCGAAAGCGTTGCAGATTCGGATATTGACCCGATGGATGCAAAGGAAGCCGAAGCAGAAACCGAGGATAAAGCCGAATCCGATTCGGAAAAGGATAAGGATGAAGAAGATCCCGAAAAGGACAAAGAGACGGAAGAAACCGCTGAATCCGATTCCGATACAGATACCGAAGCTGATACCGACAACGACACTGAAAATGAAGAAATAATTGATGAGCAGGATAGCGAAGAGTTTTTTGACGATATCGAAAGCGAAAGCATTGCCGAGTCCGATCCGGACGCCATAGAAGAGGATGAGGATGCACCTGAAATCGAGAACGATGAAACTGATTCTGAGGCAGATGACGAACCCGAGGAAAAGGAAGATGACGAGGAGAGTAGTTATGATTCCGATATATCTTCGGAAGATAACGATTTAGGTGATGACGATATCGATTCAAATGCCGATTCCGATGATGAAGAGTCTGATGACGAACCGGAAGAAAAGGAAAAATCCGAAGACGATTTTGCTGATGAAATCATAGATTCCGACAGCGAAATTGAAAGCGATGACTTGGATATTAACGATACCGAAACCGATGATGTAGATACTACTCAGGACAAAAAAGAAGATGAACGGTCGGATGCGGTAGAAGACGATATTGATGAACCGGAGCCGGAAGAACATACCGATGAAGAAGACGGTGAAACAGACGGTGATAACGCCCACGGCGATGAAAATGATGTAGCTGAATTGGACGCCGAAGATATTTCGGTTTCAGAGGATACCGATACTTTTGCTGAGGATATGATTGATACCGATCCGGAGCTTGACGACAGCCTTGAAGATATGACCGAAATTGATGAAGCAACGCCGGAAAGCGAAAAGCCGGATGACAATGTTGAGGATGCGGAATTTAATTCCGATATGCTTGAAGACGGAACGGACGAGGTGGATGTTATGACTGATAATGAACCTGAAAAGGATCCGGATTCGGACAGGATTCCGGAGGATGTGACCGAGCCGCCTGAACCGCAGGAATACGAAACAATGCTTGACAGCGGTGCAGAGGACTTTGCAGCTGAAGATTTAAGCGGCGATACCGAAGATCTCGGCGATTATGAAGACCTTGGAGATTTTGATTATCTGAATGACGCTGATGTTGAAACCGATGATATGGAAGATCTCGAAGATTTCGAGAAATCGCCGGATATGGGAGCAGAGGATATCGGTGAGATTGCGGAAGAAGTCGGTGAAATTGCCGAGGAAGGCGAAGCTATCATAGCAGCACTCCTTTGATGTTTTCTTGAAAAATCAATCTGCCTTTTCTTAAATTTATATAACCAAAAATTATATAAATGAAGGAGAGGTTTAAATGAAAGTCAAAGGTGTTGTGACAAGGATTTTTGCCGAAAAGGACAACGGCTTTAAAATCTTAGTTATCAATGTGCATGATATGCGTGAAATTCCGGTTAATAAACGCAATCCGGACTATCCCGGAAACATTACGCTTGTCGGAATGATGCGTGGCGTTGAGATGGATTATGTTATTGAAGCCAACGGTGAGTTTGAAAGCAGACCAAACGGCACTTATTGGCCCTGGCAGTTTAAGGTGTCCGATTACACTATCTGTGAATTGGAAACACCGAAGCTCATGCGGAAGTTTCTTCGTGAGCTTCCCGGAGTATCGGATGAACTTGCAAAACGCATGCTTACGCATTTCCCGAACATTGCGGATGTTATCGAAAATCATCCTAACCGTCTTATGGAAATCAGCGGTATCACGAAAGAAAACGCTTTTCAAATCAGGAAAGCCTTTCTTGAACTGAGAGAAAAAAAGAGTCTTCAGACTTTTTTACAGCAATTCGGCTTTAAGCAGGAAAGCGTAAAAAACATCTCGGCTCAATACGGTGTGGATGCTTTGAAGAAAATCAAGGAAAATCCGTATATCTTATGTGATGATAAAATAGCATCCTTTCGCACTTGCGATAAAATAGCAAAGGAACTTAATTTCGCTGCCGATAATAATTACAGATTAAGCTCGGCAATGAACTATGTTCTGAATGTCAAGGCGGCATCGAAAGGTAATACTTTCCTGACGGAAGACATTTTAGTGGTGGAAACAAATGCATTCTTCCGTGATAATGCCGTAATTGAAAGTGCATTCAGCGAGGAACTGCTTGAAGACAGACTGAATAATCTTGTTGCTGAAGGTCTGATAATCTTTGATAACGGCAGATTTTATCATCCTGAAAGGTACAGAAATGAACTCGATGTAGCCCGTATTCTTTTGCGTAGAACTAATAAGGGGTCAAAAACGGTTTTTGACGATGATCTTATCAAAGAGTGTCTTGCGGTATCAGAGGAAGAAATCGGTTTTTCTCTTGATGAAGTTCAAAAGCAGGCAGTTATTACTGCACTTAAAAATTCAACTTCAGTAATTACCGGAGGTCCCGGTTCCGGAAAGACTTCTATTCTGCGTGCATTTATTAGAACGAGAGAACTTCTTTCAAAAGCTCTCGGTGTAAGTGAACCGATTATTTCTTTAGCCGCACCTACCGGAATGGCGGCAAAAAGAATGTCGGGTTCAACCGGTAAAGAAGCAAAAACAATTCACAAACTGTTTGACATCAAATACGATATGCCGACCGAAAACGATGTTATCGAACCTCTTGTGTCCGATATTGTCGTTCTCGATGAGGTATCAATGCTTGACATTGATATTATGGCTCATATTCTTCGCTCGCTGGATGATAATACATCCTTGCTTCTTGTAGGCGATGTCGATCAGATTCCCTCTATCGGACCCGGTAATGTCCTTGCTGACATTATCAATTCCGACAGAATACCGGTAACCCGTTTGGTTCGTTCCTATCGACACGGTTCACGAAAGACTATCCTTTCAAATGCTATAAAAATCAATACCGGACAGGAAGACCTGGAAACAAACAGGTCTGATTTCGTGCTGCATAAAGTAGAAGACAGACCGACAGACAAAGAGTGCAGACGGGTTCAATTGGAAGTTGAACGCATATTTTGTGAGGAGTTTTTAGCAAACGGCAAAGACCTGTACAGTGTGCAGGTAATTTCACCGCTTCGCAGTAAAACATTAGCTTCCGTTGATGAACTGAACACGGTTTTACAGAAAATAGCCAACCCTGAAGTATCACCGAATGAGCAAATCACCTCAAATAATGTAGTTTTCAGAAAAGGCGATAAGGTGATGCAGATATCCAATAACTATGACAAGGGTGTTTATAACGGCGATGTCGGAATAATCAAAGTGGTATCCGTTGCAAAGAATAAAATTCTTGTTGATTTTCAGGGTAAGGAAGTTGAATATCTCAGCAAAGAATTTGATCAGTTAAAACACGCTTTTGCTGTAACTGTCCATAAATCTCAAGGGTCAGAATACCCGGTTGTGATTATGGTTATTACCAACTTTCACTCTATGATGCTGCTTCGAAATCTGTTTTATACTGGCGTAACCAGGGCAAAACAGCGGCTTATTCTCGTTGGGGATGAGGATGCTGTTAAGTATGCTATTCGCAACACCAAGGGAGCAAAGCGTCTGTCTGCATTATGCGACAGATTAAAAGAACAAGCCTAAAACAAGGCAGGGGAAACTCTGCCTTGTTCGGGTTGCCTATTTTTTATTTTCATTCTTTCTTGAAATACATATCTCTCTTTCATAATGATGTTTTTACTCAAAATTACATTTATGAAGGAGAGAATTTAAATGAAAAAAATTGATTTATGGAAAAATGCGATTCTTGAAAAGATGGAGAACAGCCGTATTTGGGACATTGTAAATGAATCGGTGGATTATCCCTATCAGTTGCTGTCGTCTGTCGAAAAGGACGGTGTTACTACAAACAGATATTTGTGCCCCGAATGCTTTGAAATAAGTGAAGTTCAGTTTGAAAACTATGTTCAGGGTGTTGTAAGATGCAAACATTGCGGACATACCGGCAGAGCTGATTACATCTTTTCTTCTGATAAAGGTGTGGCATACTGGAAGGAGTATCGCAGTTGGGACCGTTTGTCACTGTTTGCAGTGCGTGAAACGGTAAATGGCGTTGATGGTTTGCTTTATATCAAAGCATCCGAAGTGCATGTTTACTATGACACAGCAAAAAACAGAATCCGTGCATCGTATGATGTTGTCGGGTATGGTTTTTTGAGTGCCGATGAACGCTTTGATTATTCGAATGGTCGGTACACCAAAGCACGATTTGACTTTGAAAGTTATCGAGCGATACCGTTATTTTTATCGTCCGAAGCAAAGTCGTATTTTGAAAAATGCGGTCTGTTCTCGGAAAATGAGCTGCATAACACCGACTATTGGCTTTTCGGACAATTACAAAACTGAGCCGGCATGAACAAGGATACCGGGTTATCTCTTTATGAGAAAAAAGCTATTGCAATTCAGGAGGAATATCCCGTAGTAGATATG
>JAZUIT010000303.1:0-7658 GCA_045642385.1 Acutalibacteraceae bacterium | reverse complement strand
ATGAAGTGAAAGCCGCATATAACAAGGCATTAACAAATGAAGCGGTTGTCAATGTTCTTGAAAGCGCGGACGGAGACAAGATTATTCAGCTTTCAGACAGAATATTGAAAGAACACGGAGCAAATTCATTTTCCGATTTGTCCGACAGCGAAAAAGAAAAAGCAGTTGATGAGGTTCTCGACGGCTTGTCGACACAAGGCGGCGATACACAGGCTTTTGCAAGAATGGGAGATAAAGATACCGCCGCAAATGCGATTGATGAAATTGTTAACGGAGTAAAAAAAGATAATGAAAATTCAATTGCCGTTGAAAATAAACAAAAAGACAGTGAAAACAACTTTGTTAAATTAGTAGTAATAATCATTACACTAATTGCGGTTGTGACATTAGCTTTTGTATTGTTGTTAAGGAAGAAGAAAACTTTAGATGCAAACAAGGGGGATAAACAAAATGAAAAGAAAAATAATTAGAAAAATAGTTTCAGCATTTATGTGTGCTGTTATGATTTTGACCATTACACCCTTTGAATTGTTTATTCACGCTAATGCTGAATCATGTTATGATTCGGATTATAGAAAATGGTCACAAGGGGCATCATACTGTGATGAGTTGAATGATAGAGACCGTAGAAATATGAATTCGTATGGCTGTGGAGTTGTTGCAATGTCAAAAATGATACGAGAATGTGGTGTTGATACTTCTGCAGGATTTAATCCGGATGTCTTTTTTAAGTTTATGAGGTCAAAAGGTACTTATTATATAAAAGACGATTTTAATTTTACAACAAATTTTGTTTATGCGCCTATTGAATATGCTAATTCGGTTGGAGATGGTTGGCTTAGATATAGAGAAGATTGTACTAATATAAACAAAATTAATGAATATATTAATGCTGGATATTATATTATTGCACACCATTCATATTCAAAAGATAGCGGTCATTTTTTTATGATTGACAACAACGATTCTATAGCGAATGGAACTCTCTATATTTATGAATCGTCTTCAGGTGCTACAAGTTGTAAGCCAAAACCCAATCCGTACTCCATAGATAGAATCATTGTTTATGAATACAATAAACTTAAAGCATTGTATTCAAAAAGTGTTGACAAGAACCTTTTTTATCAATACCGTAGCACTGGTGATAGCAAAACAGCAGGTACGAAATTTAGTGGGTTTAATGGTTTTGAAAAAACAGGAACCAAAGCAGAAACCATTTTTACAAATAATAATAGAAATGGATCTTTGGTAATATGGGAAACGGGTGTAATAAAATGCTATTTGGATAATGGGGCACTTAAAGGGAATTTTTGTATTAACTTAGGTAGTATTTCAAAAAATTCAAAAAAGTATAATGGAATAAATACAAAGAGTACATTATATTATAAAAGATATGAAGATGTAATACTTTTCTATGCAGATAAATCTATGACAAGCAATTATTATGTTATTGGAAAAGTTCATTATGGTGGAAGTACTGCTTTAAATGGTGTAACGAAAATTGATTCATTAAGACTTTCAGAAGGTAATGCCTACTTTTTAACAAGTTCCCCACAGTTTAGTTATTTTAAATCTATCTCCAAAACTGTTAAAGGAGGAATAGGTTGTTATTTTAAAAAAGGTAGTACAATTAATAATGGATTGATAGGTTGCTCATACGGTAAAACGGGTTCATATGCAATTATATCAGATTTAGTAATGCATACAGGTGCCGGAGAAAATTATCCGGTAGTAACATATATACAGACTGTATCGGCGGCAAATGAAATTATTTCAGATGAAGCTGCTATTACAACGATGAGCCTGTCCAATGAAAGCACAGTATCAGAAGATGTTGTGTTAAATACAGCAAGTGTTTCCGGTGAGGCTGTTATTGTCAGAAAGAATGATACTATCGGAATTACACAAATACAGAACGGTTGGGGATATACTTCATATCACGGATATAACGGCTGGATAAATCTGCGCTATTGTTCGTATCTTGGTGTCTTGATAACAAAACCCGAACCACCGGTTGTAAAACTTGATACAGAACCCGATATTCCCGCTACAGGAACAATTACTGTTTCATGGAACGATGTTTATGATGCAAAGTATTATAAAGCGGTTTTGTATAACAGTGCAGGTGCGGAAGTAAAAGCATACGGTGACCTTTACGGTACTACCGCTACATTTACCCCACAGGATGAGGGCGTATATACTGTTAAGGTTTACGCACAGAACAGTATGTACACCAGCGACCCCGGTGTACTCGCACAGGCAATTACAGTTCACGGAAAGTCAAAGGTTACATATTTAAACTATGACGGAACGGTTATAGGCACGCAGGATGTTTCCTACGGAAATTCCTCTGTTGCACCTCTGGCTCCCGAAAGAGAAGGCTATTCCTTCTACGGCTGGTCAGATAGTCTTGATAATGTTAAATCAGAAAGAACTGTTACGGCTAAATACACAATAAACAAGTATGCGGTAAAATTCTTTGATTATGAGGGTAATCAGATTGGTAATACCCAGATGGTTGAATATCACCAGTCGGCAACACCTCCCGAAGCTCCCGAACAGCCGGGCTATGTCTTTGCAGGCTGGAGCAGTGAGGACTACAAAAATGTTTACAGAGAAAACAAGTCCGATACAATAAATATTTATCCTATATATGTATGGGAAAATCAGAATCTTCCTATAACCTGCGAGATCACTGAGGCTTCAAGACAGGATGACGGTTACTTTGTTTACATGGACATAAATAACCGTGTTGATAAAACCACAAGAGGCCGTGCAGTTGTCTGTCTTAAAACCGCATCGGGAAAACTTGTTTATACAACGGAATCTGCGGCTTTTAGCATTCCTGCAAATACAGTAAAAAGCGGAATGGAAGTTTTTGTCCCCTGCGATGATATGGCAACAAAGGTTGAAGTAATAATTATTGACGACTTCGGAACAAGTATTCCGATTTCTCCGGTAGTTACAGCCTCGATTAATCAGGAAAAAATGTGGTCTCCGTGGAGCTTTGAAGCTCCTCCGGCTACCGAAGGCTTGGAAATTGATAAACCGAGAACGGTATATAGGTATCAAACCCGGGAAATATCAACAAACAGCACTAATACTAAAGCCGGGTGGACACTTGATACCGATGTCGCAAGAATTCCGCATCCAGGCAGTCTGTCAGCCTGGACTGATGACCTGATTGATGAATATGATTATCCTAACGAAACCAGAAAAGTAAATAAAAGAATAGTCGATAAATATTCTCCCAGAACGAAATACGATTATTTCCATTATAAAAATCCTTCAACAGGCAGATGGAGCCCGGTTCAGTACAGCGGATTTTCTCAGTATCATTCTGTATCATTAGATAATGGACTTTCCTGGAAAGGTAATTCAAATGTTTCAGGATGGAGCCATTACGGAACGTGGTGGTGTGACTGTGGCGGCTCAAATTACTGGTATCCCAACGGAACACATTCCGAATCGTATAAAGCAGGAGAGAAAACCCAATATCAATATCAACTTATAACTTATACATATCAGTTCTACAGATGGAGCGACTGGAGCGACTGGCAGACTACTCCTGTTACAGCAAATGGTAACAGACACGTACAATCAGAACAGCAGTACAGATATAAGAGAATTTCAGTTGAAAACGACAGCGGTGAAACAAGAACACTAAACGGAAAGCTTGATTCGTCGCTTGCAGGTAAGCTGATTAATCTCTACGTAGTAAAATATAATGCAAACTCTGATTTTACAAATGAATATGTAGGTCAGACGGTTATCGGTCCTGACGGTTCCTACAGCTTTACATTTAAACTCAGAGAAGAACCCTCTGTTGAAACCGGTGATATGACGGCTTATATCGGTGTCGAGGGCTCGAAGGAAATGCAGGCTGTTGAAGTTTATGAAGCTCCGAAGGCAATTTATACAGTCAGATTCTATGACAGAGCAAATTCTGAAATCGGTCCTAACGGCGAAATAATAGAGCCGCAGCTTATTTCAACGCAGTACGTTGAGGAAGGCGGCGCAGCGTTTATTCCCTCAACCAATCCTGAAAAAGTCGGTTATACTTTTGCAGGTTGGAATAATACCTGTACTAACGTCCGGTCTGATCTCGAAGTTGCACCCATCTTTGTTGAGCAGCAGTATATTGTTCAGTATATTGATACACGTAATCCCGAAAACAATAAAATTGAGCTTTGCACATACGGTACTCCGTTCATTAGCGATAAGGCCGGAGATGAAAAAACAGATGGAGAATGTGACAGCGGATTCTTTATTGGCTGGGATATCGTCGGACGAGAGATAAAAGATGTTGAAACTCAAGAAGTAACAGTTGTAGAGGGTAAGGACGGCGTAACAGCAAATACTGTTGTTATGGCAGAGTATGAAACGAAAACCTATGATGTGACATTTGTTGGTGTCAACGGTGAAGTTCTTGATACAGTGTCGGTTGAACATGAAGGCTTTGTTGAAATGCCAGAGCTTCCCGAAGAAGAGGGCGTAGAATTCATTGAATGGGATGTAAGCGAAGAAGAACTTGCTTGCGTAACAGACAGTATTACCGTAAACGCAGTTTACTATTTTGACGAAACAACAGCGACACCCGAAATCAGTCTTGCAAGCGGAGCATATGACGGAACACAAACAGTTACTTTGTCTTGTGACACCGAAAATGCTGTTATCTGGTACACCCTTGATGGAACAGACCCGTCAGAAAACCCCGATGCACTCGAATATACCGGACCGATAACAATAAGTGATACTACTGTTCTTAATTGTTTCGCAGGTTCAATTAATGCAAATGACAGCGAAATCGAACAGGCTTGCTATGTTATTGACGGAAACGGAAAACTTGTTACTGTTCACAATACTCAGGATGCAGATTGTGATATGACGTTCATTGTTGATTCTATGTCGGATATCAGCGAAGAAATGTTTGAGTATACTGGTTATGATTTCGCAGGATTCTATTATGATGTGGACTGCACACAGTCTGCAAACCTCAGCAGTGATACATTCAGCTCGGCAGTTGAGCTTTATGCAAAGTATACAATAGCGTCATATAGCGTTGTATTCAAGGATGAAGATAGAGTTATCAAGTCTGAAACGGCAGAATACGGTTCGTCTGTAACTCCTCCGGATATGAACGATAAGGGCGACCTTGTATTCATCGGCTGGGACGGCGGAGATTATGAGTTCATTTCAGAAGATACTGAATTGACCGCAGTTTATAAGCTGAAATCTGAAATTGTAAATATTGAACTGAACAAGTACAATTATACTCTTGAAGAAGGTTCATCATTTAAACTTAATGCAACTGTAACGCCTGATGATAAATCCGATTTGATGGTTCTGTGGATTTCAGAGGATGACCGTATTGCGAGTGTTCTTGATGACGGTACTGTAACAGCAAACAGCACAGGTACGGTTAAGATTTATGCGGTTACCGAGGATGATTCGGCAATTGCCGAATGTAGTGTTACTGTAAATCAAAGCCCCAACACATCGCTTTGCTTTAAGGAAACAGCAACAATCGGACTTGATACTGACGGAAATCTTCGTGGTATTCCTATTAATAACAATACAGTAGAGTATGTTTCTTCACAGTTCAGAAATACTGCCGATTATCTTAAGTTTACAAAAGCTGACGGAACAGTTCTCGCAGGAACAGATAAGGTGGGTACAGGCACAACCGTAAGCCTTATGAACGGCGACGAAGAAATTGATACATTAACTATTGTTCTTACGGGTGATATTAACGGCGACTGTAATGTCAACGTTATGGATGTATCAAGAATTTCAAGAATCGTTGTTAAGAAAGATATGCCTGATTATTATCAGACGGTAGCATCAGATGTTAACGGAGACGGCAAAGTTAATAATCGTGATGCTGCATACCTTTCAAGATATCTTGTAGGTAAAGAAGTATTATAACCATTATTCAGATTGCCGCACAGTTTTTTGTGCGGCAATTTCTATAAGGAGAAAGAGTTATGAAAAAAACAATTAAGACCTTGCTTTCAGTCTTATTAGTATTTGTTGTGCTTGTGTCAATGTCGATTGTATCTTTTGCAAAAACCACAGCAACGGTTTATTCTGAAACTTTTACAGCGATAGCAGGCGGAAATATTGATATACCTGTATATATAAAGGATAATCCCGGCTTGATGGGATATAAGTTTACTATAAGTTATGACAAATCCGTGTTTACTCCTGTCAAGGTTACCCAAGGTACGGCTATTAAAGGCGGAAACTTTAATGACAGTATTGACACATCGAAGAAAAATGAGTTTATTGTTCTATGGAGTAGTACAGCTAACGTTTCTGATGACGGTTTGCTGTTTACTGTGAATTTCAAAACGGATTCAGCCGCAAAGGGCAAATATATGATAACAATCAAATACAGTCAGGACGACACATTCAATGAAAGCTGGCAAGAAGTAAAGCTCAACTGTGAAAATGCGGTTGTAAATTTCGGCGGCACAGAGGTTGAACCTGTTCCTGCACCGACAGTATGGGAAAGGATAATTAACGTTTTTAAGATAATAATCAATTTCATAGTTAACCTGTTTAAATAAGGGGTGAAAACATGAAAAAGAAAATTCAAAAAACAATTGCAGCAGTTTTATGCGTAGCAATAATTTTGTCTTTTTCACCGATAATCGGATTTTTAGGTATTGGTTTTGACAATTCATTTACAACAAGGGCAGGTGCTCTCGCGGCGACAGGTAAATGTGGTGAGAATGTATCATATACATTTAATTCCGAAACGGGAGTTCTTTTACTTACCGGCTCAGGAGATATGTATAATTATACAATTAATGACCACAGCCCATTTTATCAAACTGATACCATTAAATATGTTGTTATTGATGAAGGCATTACAAATATAGGAGAATATGTTTTTTATTATTGTAACGGAATTCAGTCCGTAATATTACCGTCAACTTTAGTATCTATAGGAAAAAGTGCGTTCGCAATTTGCAAAAACATTACAAGTATTTCTATTCCTGAGGGAGTCAACAGTATTGCTTTTGATGCCTTTTTTGATTGTGATAAACTGTCCGTGATTGTCATTTCCTCAACGGTAAACAGCATACATTATTATGCTTTCCGCAATTGTGATTCTTTGACAGATATTATGGTTTCGTCAAAAAATAGTACTTACTGTTCTGTTGACGGAATATTATACAGCAAGGACAAAACACACCTTCTTCAGTGTCCAAAAGGGAAAAAAGGTATAATAGAAAATATCCCCGATACTGTGCTGGCCATAGACGAAGAGGCATTTTATGAATGCGATAAAATTACAGAAATAGTTTTACCTGATAGTGTAACGTTAATTGGTTCTTATGCTTTTAATTACTGCAAATCTATTACAACATTCAATATTCCATGTAATGTGGAAAGCATTGGTTCTTATGCGTTTGATAACACTGACTGTTTGACATTTATTTCTGTTGATAATAATAATCAGAACTTTTGTAATGATGAATTCGGTGCATTATATAATAAATTAAGGACAAGCTTGATAAAATATCCGGTTGCAAGTAGCAACAAGATGTTTTCTTTACCAGATTCTGTAAACATAATTGAATCAAAGGCTTTTTGTAATGCCAAAAACCTTGAAAGTATTGTTTTGTCCGGCTCTTTAAGCTATGTTG
>JAZUIT010000302.1:0-2870 GCA_045642385.1 Acutalibacteraceae bacterium | reverse complement strand
GTTCTTTTAAACCTTTTAACCATTTCTGTAAATCTTCAAAAGCATGTCCGACACCTAATTCACCGATTTGTATGCCGTTTAATCCGTCATCACCGATGACACCGCCCCAAAGTGTATTGTCAAGGTCACAAATAATACATTTTTTGAATTTTCCTCTTATTGCGGATACAACATCAAAAACATTCTTTGCAACTTCCGGTAATGCTTCAGTGGTAATAGGCATTTTTGCCGCATAGTATAATTTCTCATCCTTAATACGGTTATGTCCGAACGAAATTTGAATACTGTTTAAATCTAACATAAAAACATTTTTTGTTTCCTGACAGCCGATTGACAATAAATAATTTAGCTTTTTCACTTGAAATAAAAAGGATTCTGATGTTTTTAAAGCATAATTACCAAAAATCCTGTCATCATTTTCCGTAAATAAAAACTGAATAATATTTGTTTTTATATTAGAATTTATTCTGTTCCAGTAACCGGATATTTTTGCATACATAGTTTCTGCAAATGATTGTTTATCGGGACATTTTAAAAAAGCATCTTCAAGCTTTTCAGTACACATAAAAATAACAACAAATTCGGGCTTTTCTGAATACAATTCTGAACTGTCGTCAAGTATCTGTGCATCAATTAAATCGTAATCTGCATCCGTTAAATCAACCACAACATTATTTGCGGCGAAATAACCTCTTATTGCCATAGCAAGATGTTGTGTTGCACAATCTCCCATGAGAAACATTTTGTAATCCGGTTGAGCCTCAAGAACCCTTTTGCCTTCTTTTTTTAATTTTAGAAATGAATAATCGGTCATAATTAATTTCCTCTTAAAAAATCCATTATTTGTTCGGTTATAGATTCTGAATCCAACATATTTTGCTTTCGGACTTCAGCGTGTGTTCCGTAACCTTTTGCAAACTGATGATTTAAACCAATGCGTTTAAATTTAGTTGAAATTGAATTTTCGGCCATTATTTCCGCAACGGCACTTCCGAGACCTCCGATAATGCTGTGTTCTTCTACTGTAACAACATTATCAAATCGGCTGATTTCTGAAATAACAGTCGATTGGTCGATGGGAGAAACAGAATACATATCAATCAGCCTTGCACTTATTCCGTTTTTTTGCAAATCATCTACTGTTTTCACAACTTCCGATAATATGGCACTGTGAGATAAAATAAGTACATCTGTACCGTCAGTTACTTTTTTACTTCCACCGATTTCAATACTGTAATCGTCATTATATAGCTCTTGCTCGCCACCCATACCTATTCTTATATAGACAGGTCCGTTATGTTTATAAGCTAAACGCACACACTTAGCTGTCATACTCGGACAGGATGGAGATAATACTGTAAGATTAGGTATAGAGCGTAATATACCGATATCTTCTGTGGTATGATGTGTAGGTCCCAATGTACTCCATGCAAGACCTGTTCCCATGCCTATAATTTTCACATTACGATTTTGGAGGCAAACATCATCTCTGATAAATTCCATAGAGCGATAAGCTAAAAAAGCACCGGCAGTATATACGAAAGGTATTTTTCCGCAGCTCGCCATTCCCGAAGCTGCTAACACCATATTTTCTTCTGCTATACCAAAGTCAAATATCTGATTCGGAAGTTCTTTTTTGAAAAGCTCATCATATCCCGATCCACTGTCGGCCAAAAGCAATAAAACATCATTGTCTGTTTCGGCAATTTCAAATAGTGTCATTAAGTACGATTTTTGCATTTTCCAATTCCTCCTCAGTAATACCCAATTCTTCCATAAATACTTTTAATTCTCTGCGGTAAGGCATTTTAAAATGCCAGTTCGGTTGATTTTCAACTATTGAAACACCTTTTCCTTTGGTTGTGTTTGCAATTACAACACGTGGAAAACCGAAAGTATTTTGTTTAGATAAAACTTTTTGAAGTTCATCAACATTATGACCGTCAATTACGGTATCAACTTCCCAACCAAAAGATTTCCAACGGTCTTCCCAACTCTCAATACGCATAATATCGCTTGTATAACCCATTTTTTGTATTTTATTATCATCAAGGATTACAACTAAGTTATCAAGACCGAATTTTTTTGCAGACATAACCGATTCCCAAATGACACCTTCCTCCAGTTCACCATTACCGACAATAACATAAACTTTTGCGGGAGAATTATTCATTTTAAGAGCCATTGCCATACCTATGCCTACGCCTAATCCGTGACCGAGAGAACCGGTAGCCACTTCAACTCCGGGACAATCGTTCGGATTGACTTCTCCTCCAATGCTGTTTCCGGGTTGGCAGAAAGTAGATAACTTTGCATCGCTTAAAACACCTATTTCATTTAACATTACATATACTGCAAGAGAAGCATGTCCTTTGCTTAATATAAGACGATCTCTGTCTGCCCAAAGAGGATCGTCAGAGTGATAATTTAAAACACCCATCTCATATAATGTGTACATTATTTCAGTTATTGAAAATGCTGAAGCAAGATGAGCTGTTTTTTGCGGATATGCTGTTAAAAACATCTTTTTTCTTAATTGTTTGAGCTTTTTTTCTATATCAATCATAATACAACCACCATTTTTGAACATAATCACACATACTAACTTCTTCATTATAGCATAATATTAATAGTTTTTCAAGCAAATTAGCCTAACCAATTTAAAAAATCTACAGTTAAAACGAATTGTTTTTAAAGCATCTCAGTTGAATCGTCATTATCAGAAGAACAATTCATAAATTACATATATGTTTATGTGTATGTCCGCTGACGAAAAATGTAAATTTTAATAAATCCCTTATGATCACTCCGACCATCAAAAAACCTTGAAACCAAGCGGTTTCAAGGTTTTTTACATTTTACCAAAAAGG
>JAZUIT010000301.1:0-2994 GCA_045642385.1 Acutalibacteraceae bacterium | reverse complement strand
AAAAGATATGCTGAAAATATCACAATTTTCACTTCTTTATCCTCAACCATTGAGCAGACATAGGTTCAAGAGTTATTCTGTAATCCGGGAAAGCCATTACATTTGAATACATATCAAAAGCGGTTTTTGTTGTTCTGAACGACTGCTCGCTTTGGGAATAATTAAAGTAGAAATAATCCGTATATTCCTCTGTTTCAGCTATACCCTCTGTCAATTCAAAATTAAACCTTGCCGCAGTATATTTCTGTTTAGAAAGTCTTTCAAGAAAGCTTCTTATTTTGGGAGTAGTATTTTCCGGGTCACCGCTGTAAAACCTTGAACCACCGGAAGCGGCAACATAAATGTTCTGCATTTTAATAAGATTTTCGCCAATACTTTCATTATTATCGGAAATTATACAATCAGGGTCATTGAGCCACAGCCTGTTATTCATCCAATTTCTACGGAAAGTTTGCTTTGCACAGCCCAGTATGCTTTTATAATTTTTCATAGCATTGGTAGAAACTCTCATACCGGTAACAAGCCCCAATGATGGCCAGAACGGTGCATTACAACCCAAAATATATGTATCATCCCCAACGGCATCCCAGATAGCGGACATACCCAATCTGTACGCTTCAACAGATGTTAAGCGGTCATCATACCTGTGACCGAAAAACAGTGCGCCCCAAACATTTGCATCAAATTTAAAATAATTTACGCCCCACTCGTATTTCATAGTTTTGCAAACATTCACAATATATTCCAATGCTTCGGGATTTGTGGGGTCAAGGCAGTACCATACTATATCACGCCAACCGCTGTTACCTATTGCATCCCGTCCGCTTAGCGGCTTATGATTATCATCAAAAATAAACCAGTCCGGATGATTTTTAAAGACCTCACTGTTTTGTGATGCTATAAAAGGTGCTACCCATATTGCAGGCTCAAAGCCTTCTTTTTTTATTTCAAGGCAAACATCTTTCATTGGTTTTGAGAACTTATCCGTTGTCAAAAGCCAGTCACCCATGTGAGGCTGATAACCGTCACCAATCTGAATATATTTGAGGTACGGAACATCTTTTTTAATACAGTTCACCGTATCGGTAATCACTGTATCGGAAAGATTTTCTTCATAAGTATACCACGAACACCAACCAACCGGGTTTTCTTTGTAAATCTTTCTCTTATGGTTTCTTTCAATCAAAAATGCATATTCGTCCGTCAGCTTGTTAATGTCCTCATTACGAAGAACAGCAAAGCCTTCGAGATGAATATCGTTACCCTTTGAATAAAATTTATTTTCAAAATCCTGTGCAACCACAATGTGATTTTTATTAAATCTTATCTGCGTATTATATGAATTACAGGATGTTGCACCGTAAAGCAAAAATTCATCTGTGGATTTTATAATCATATAATTATAAGCGGTGAAAAATCCCTCTGCCTCGGGTACGCCTAACAATAAGCACTCGTTAAAGCCCTGAATTTCGGGGTTTTCCGATGTACCTATATATGATGTAATCATCTGATATGCTTCCCCGTAATACTCATAATTTTCGGGGCAGTCAATTAATTCATCAAAAATTATAACCTCTCTAATAACTGCATCTTCTTTGAGAGTGATTTTTATTTTTGCTTCCTTTTCACTTTCAAGTAAAGATAAACTAAAATCTGCTAATTCACCGTTTTCTTTTATTACTCTGATATTTTTTGTTTCCAAAAAAATCACCTTCAAGACAATATTCTGTAACAATTTTAACATTAATATGCAGATATGTCAAACAATACAATATTTCCTTACCATGCGACAGACCACGATTCATTAAAATCAAGTCCTATTTTTGCATTATTCACCTTTAAAATTCCTGCTTTTGCGGAGTCAATGCTCAATATCACAGGCATATTGAGGGAAAGCTTTGTAATATTTCCCGTTTTCTTATCAATATTTGCCTGAACATAACCGCCGACATAAGAAAATTTCACTCCCTGCAAGCTGACTGCATTACCTGCGGCATCTGTAACCTCGCTTGGCATAAGCACGGTGAAAAATCTACCTGCCACACCGCCGCCATCCTTGGGATTTACATCCGGGTTACTGTCGGAACAATTTGCAGACAGATATATTTCATAATAGTCGCCCTTGTCGATACACTTCGCCTCTTTGACGGAAGCTTCTGTAATATTGCTTGTTTTCACTCTGCCTGCCGGGAACATATTAATAATATCATTCCTGTTTGTATATGTGGGATGTTCCTTTTCCTCCTTAACAAAAGTCCTAATAAGTAACTTTGCGACGCCGGACAAATTTCCCGTTTCCACTATATTCTTGTATAAAGTAATATTTTTATATGTATGGGTTATGGATTTTGCAGACTGTCTTACTTTTGTATTGGCTTTGTTGTAATATTCAATTATTTCAGCCTTTGTGGACGGTTTTGAGTCTTTTGGCTTTTCTTTTTCGGTCTTTTCAGTACTAATTTTGGTTTCTTTTTTGCTGCTTGTTTCTTTTTGAGATTTTTTATATGTGCTTTTTTCTTTCGTCTTCTCTTTATCTTTTTTCTTCTTATCTTTTTCTAATTTCTTTTCGGTTGTTTTCTTTTCGGCAACGCTGAACTCGGAGGTTTCTTCCTCATTGAAAACATCAAAGCTTTCATCTCTTGCAGATGTTTCATCGTCAATAGATGCGGTTACGGTTACTTCTTCCTTATTGTTTTTACAAGCTGAAAATGAAAGCATCATAAAAGCTGCATTTAAAATACACAATGCTTTTTTCATTTTAATTCACACCCTCAATTATAAATTTTCTCTTGCTATTGAAAGCATAAGTTTAATTCGGTTTTCCTGATTTACCTTTGTAGCGCCGGGGTCATAGTCAATCGGTACAATATTGGCATCGGAGTGGAGATTTCTGATTGTCCTTATAACACCCTTACCCACAATATGATTGGGCAAACATCCGAAAGGCTGAGCACAAACAATATTACTGTAACCGTCCTCTATAAGTCCCATCAT
>JAZUIT010000300.1:0-2769 GCA_045642385.1 Acutalibacteraceae bacterium | reverse complement strand
TTGGGTGCTCCCTTTGTGGCAAACGATACATATCTTGATTTAAATTCAGATCGCTGTGCAATTATAACGGGACCTAATATGGCAGGAAAATCCACATATATGCGTCAGGTGGCACTTATAGTTTTAATGGCACAGATAGGCAGTTTCGTTCCGGCAAAATCAGCTAACCTCTGTCTCGTGGACAGCGTTTTCACAAGAGTGGGTGCATCCGATGACTTGGCGGCAGGTCAGTCAACTTTTATGATTGAAATGAGCGAGGTTGCTTCAATTTTAAAAAATGCCACGAAAAAAAGTCTTATTATATACGATGAAATCGGCAGGGGTACTTCAACCTTTGACGGTATGAGTATAGCGAGAGCTGTACTTGAATATACAGCCAATCCCAAACACTTGGGTGCAAAAACCCTGTTTGCAACTCACTATCATGAATTAACTGAGCTGGAGGGTCAGCTTGACGGGGTTAAAAATTATAATATTGCCGTAAAAAGGCGTGGAGATGATATTACATTTTTACGCCGTATTATAAAAGGCTCAGCCACAGGAAGCTACGGTATAGCCGTTGCAAAGCTTGCAGGTGTGCCGGACAGTATAGTAAACCGTGCAAAGGTTATTTTGAAACAGCTTGAAAGCACTCAACCTGTAAACAATGAGATAGATGATGATTTTGAACTTATTGAGGAAAGCGGTCAGGTGAGCTTTACTTCCGAAACTGATGATAAAATTTCCGAAGAGCTTAAAAAAATTGATATAAATACTTTGACACCCATTGAAGCTATGTCAAAGCTTTTTGAATTAAAACAAATAGCAGAAAAACAGTAAAAAAGGGGGCTAAAGCTTGCCGAAAATTAATGTATTATCAAAGCATGTTGCCGAGTTGATTGCGGCAGGCGAAGTTGTTGAACGCCCCGCCAATGTCGTTAAGGAAATACTTGAAAACTCCATAGATGCAGGTTCAAAAAATATAACTCTTGAAATAAAGCACGGCGGCATAACTTTTATAAGAGTTTCCGATGACGGTTGCGGAATCTCGAGGGAGGATGTCCCCTTAGCTTTTATGTCCCACGCAACATCAAAAATTGTTGATGAAAATTCCCTTAACTGTATTTCAAGTTTAGGCTTCCGCGGAGAAGCTTTAGCATCCATTTCTTCTGTTTCAAAGGTCGATTTAATCACGAAAACGGCAGAAGAAGAATTCGGCACTCACTGTACGGCAGAGGGCGGCACAGTGTTGAGCATTGATGATGCCGGCTGTCCTAACGGTACAACATTAATTATCAGAGATTTATTTTTTAATACTCCTGCGAGAATGAAATTCCTTAAAAAAGATGTTGCAGAAGCCAATGCGGTTGCCGCAGTTATTGACAGAATTGCTTTGTCACATCCGGAAATTTCCTTCAAATTTATCCGTGAGGGTAAAAAGGTTTTATCTACAACGGGTGACGGGAAATTATTATCTGCAATATATTCTGTTTTGGGAAAAGAATTTGCTGATAACGTTATTGAAATTCCGGATTATGTTTCCGACGGTTTAAAAATCACCGGATATATTTCCAAACCGTTATTTGCAAAAGGCTCAAGAAATTTACAGTACTTCTTTGTTAATAACAGAATTGTTAAAAATGCAACCTCTGTTAAGGCGCTGGAGGAAGCTTATAAAAACTCAATTATGGTGGGGAAATTTCCATCCTGTGTTTTAAAGCTTGAATGTAACCCGGAATTTGTTGATGTAAATATTCATCCTGCAAAAACAGAAGTAAGATTTGTAAACGATAAAATAGTTTTTAATAATGTCTATTATGCGGTGAAAAATGCCTTGGAGCAAAAAAGCTCAGCACCGGTTACAATTAACAGACAAAGACCGGTAAATTATAATTACAATCCGGAAAAGCCCCAGCAGATGAAAATCAAGCCTGTTGAAAATTTTTGGCAGAATTTAAAAAGTACGAATGTTGTATCGGCAAATGACAGACCGGTATACGAATTATCGCAAGACGAAACAGAAAACCTTATAAAAGAACCGTCAAAGCCTATATTTAAAGAAGAAGTTTTCAAATTTCCCGTTAAAGAGGAAAAAACTTTCGTCGAAGAACAACCCCAAATAACGGATATAGATTTCAGAATTATAGGCGAGGCTTTTAAAACATATATTATAGTTGAATTTGACAATAAGCTTTTATATATAGACAAACATGCCGCACACGAAAGAATTATTTTTGAACGGCTGAAAGCTGTTAAAAATGATAACTCTACCCAGATTTTGCTGTCACCGGCAGTTGTGACATTTTCAAAAGAAGCATACGGTGCAGTTGTTGAAAATCTTGATTTAATCACAGAATGTGGTTTTCAGGTAGAGGATTTCGGTGCAGGCAGTGTAAAAGTTCGTGAATGTCCCATGGATTTAACTCCCGATGAAGTTGATGATATTTTACACGAGTTTTCCGATTACCTTTTAAACGGTAAAACAAGATTAACTTCAAATAAAAAAGAGAGGTTTTTGCAGACCGTTGCCTGTAAGGCGGCTGTAAAAGCCGGAAGCAATATGTCGGAATATGAAATGAATATATTTGTTAAAAAGCTTCTCAATATGCCTGAGATAAGATATTGTCCACACGGAAGACCCGTCATTGTGGAAATGAGCAGGAGAGATATTGAAAAATTATTCGGTAGAGTGTAGGTGAATTTCTAAATGCCAATCCCTGTTATAGCTGTTGTGGGTCCCACTGCATCCGGTAAAACCGCACTTGCCGTTGAGCTTGCGAAGAAGTATAA
>JAZUIT010000299.1:0-3669 GCA_045642385.1 Acutalibacteraceae bacterium | reverse complement strand
TTTTCTATAAAGTCGGTAAATGCGTTTGCATAAGGAGAAATCACAAAATCTTTAAAGGCAATATCGTCATAGGTGTATACAGCATCTACACCGTACCATAAAAGTTCATTTGCACAAGTTTCAATATTATATCCGATAAGCACCGCTAAAACCTTTTGTCCCGTCACCTTTGCAAGTTCTCTTGCTTTTCCGGCAAGCTCTAAAGATACGGGATGGATTTTACCGTTTCTTTGCTCTGCAAAAACCGCTACACCGCTCCATTCTGATTTAATGCAAACGGCTTTTGTTTCTTCCTCAAATGTAACCGCACCGGCAGGGCCTTTTTTCACGCAGAGTTTACACATTTTACAGCCTGCGCCTATCGACAGTTTATCTTCATAGGATATTGCACCGAAAGGACAAATTGAAACGAGTTCTTTTGCAATATCGGGGGTTATTTTTTCGTTATGTATTATAAGTCCCATTATGCACCTCACACAATTTTTTTACTTTCAAGAATTTCGGCTAATTTTGAGGAGAGCGTTTTGGAATCACCCTCAAAAATCTGCTTATCCGAATTTTTTTCAGGCGGAAAGATTCTTTCTACCTGCGTGGGAGAGCCTTTAAGACCTAATCTTGATTCGTCCAAATTTTCAAAATCTGCCGATGAAAATACCTTTACAATATCCTCGCTTGTGTTCTTTTTGCGCTTATATGACGGTAAACGGGGTGTGCAGGAATCCTTTTCAACGGTAATAAGGCAAGGCAGTTTCATTTCCTGTGTTTGGAGACTTTCGTCAAGGTTAAAGGTTACCGTTATACTTTCTTTTCCGATATTATCTACCGAAAGGACATTCGTTACATGTTCAATACCAAGCATTTCGGCAACCTCGGGACCTACCTGTGCCGTATCGCCGTCGGTAGTCTGCTTTCCGCAGATAATAAGGTCAAAAACCCCTATCTTTTCTATTCCCGATTTAATGGCATAACTTGTTGCGTGAACATCTGCACCTGCAAACTTTCTGTCACTTAAAAGATAGGTTTCATCGGCACCCATATACACCGTTTCAAGCAGTGTAGGTATCGCCTGAGGCGGTCCCATAGACACGGTTTTAACTAAACCGTCGCCAACCTTTTCTTTTATTCTGAAAGCCGTTTCGAGTGCAAACAAATCGTAAGGATTCAGTTTACTCTCAACACCGTCTCTTTTAAGCACCCCGGTTACGGGGTCTACCTCAACCTGCGATGTTCCCGGCACCTGCTTTACACATACAACAATATTCATAATAATATATTTACCCCACAATCGGATTAATTAAAGCAATTTATTGTTAATAAACATTTACGCAAAGCGGATTTTTAATATCTTTAATTTTGTCTGTCTTAAACAATTCACCGCAGTCGGTCTTAAATACGGTTATATTATCGGTTTTTTCGTTACTGCAAATAATATAGTCCTCGCAAAAATCAAAATCTCTCGGAGAAGAGCCTTCAACGGAAGTTCTGCTTACAAGCGTAAGTTTATCTGCATCTGCTTTAAAACTTACAATTGTATCTTCTCCCCTGTTTGAAACATAAACAAAACCGTTATTATATCTAATTGCGGCGGCAGTATTTTCGTTTGTGTTTTCAAGTATACACGAATAAGTATTACATAGATTAAGATTTCCGTTATCATACTTAAATACACTTAACGATGAGCCAAGTTCGTTTACGCAATAAACATATTTACCGTCAGACGAATATGCAAGATGCCTTGCACCCTCGCCACTTTCTACTTTTGCTATCGACTTAACATTCAAATCGAAGTCATAAGTATAAATACTGTCAAGCCCTAAATCGCAACATAGAAGATATTTTTTATCGGGTGACAGATTTACAAAATGGGTGTGTGCGGTATCCTGACGGGGCATAATTTTACCGCTACCATATGTTTACTTTCTTTGCTGCTTGTACTTACTATATTTCCAGACAAATAATTTACAACATATACATCTTTTTCGGTTACTGCCAAATGACAAGGACAAACGCCCTTCGACGAAACAACCTTTGACGGATTAGAAAGAGAGCCGTCTTTTGCTATTTCAAAACTCATTACACCACCGAAATGTGTATTTTCATCTATTTCACGCAATAAAACATAAAGTTTATTATTATAAATCACCGTATACATAGGTCGGTCAAGCGGTGTTTTATCCGAAAACTCAAGTTTTCCGTTTTTGAATATATAGTGATAAATTCCGCCCATTTTATCACAAGATGAAATATAAATATGTTTCATATCAAAGTGCCGTTTGAGTATCATTCGGGTCGCCGTTGCGAGCTAAATCGTACTCCTTTGACCAATCAAGGTCACGGCACACACGAATTGCAGACTATGACGAAATGATTGTTATTCACTTTGAAGTTTATAATTATAACTCAAACATTATTGAAACATACAAAACAGAAAATTTCAATGGCCTGCAAACTCTCTTTGAAGAAATTTATCAGGTTTGGACAACGAACGGTCGTGAGCGTTACTATAACGCTTCTGCTCTTTTTTACAAAATCTTTGCATTTATTATGAAGGATTGCACCTTAACCGAAAAATCCGAAATACGCACTGTGAGTGACGCAAAACACATTATGCAAATCGAATATTCAAACCCTTATTTATCAATTAAACAAATCGCAGAAAGATTAAATATCAGCCAAGAATATCTACGCAGAGTTTTTAAAGATAACGAAAAAACATCTCCGAAAAAGTATTTACAGGATTTAAGAATAAGGCGTGCATCTTCGCTTTTAACAAGCGGATACTATTCCGTAAAACAAGTAGCAGAAAAATGTGGTTTTATTGATGAAAAATATTTTTCTACTGCTTTCAAAAATTCTACAGGAATTCAACCGACTAAATATAGATATGAGTTTAACGAATAATAAATATCTCCACAAAGAAATGTATTTTCAAATCTTTGTAATGTATTTTATAGTTTGTTCTTAATGAAATTTTGGTACCAATAATATGAGTCCTTAGGAATCCTTTCAAATGTTTCATAATCGGTATAAACAAGACCAAACCTCTGTGAATAACCCTTTGTCCATTCAAAATTATCCATTAAGCTCCAATAAAAATATCCGTAAACATCTACACCGTCATTTATTGTTTTATACAATTCGGATAAATAACTTTCAATAAAGTTAATTCTATCGTTATCGTGAATTTTTCTATCCGAAGCTAAAATATCCGAACAAGCCATTCCGTTTTCTGATATTACAATGGGAATATTATATCGCTCATATAAAAATTTCGGTCCCCAATATAATGCTTGCGGAGTAACAGCCCAGTCCATAGTTGTTCTTGGGGTGTTAATCGGATAGTTTACTTTTTCAAATCCGCCTTTTTTATCATCTTGCCAATAAAACCCACGGTAAATATTTTGACAATAAAAATCAATAGGTTGTGAAATAAGTTTCAAATCATCCTTATACGATGAAGGAAGATATTGTTCAAGTTCAATAAATGCCTTAGTATTTCTTGGATATTCTCCAAAAACAATTGGGTCTGTCCACCAAGATACGCTCCATGCAACCCTATCTGCCGTTGCGTCAAAATATGATTTTTTTGCCGCTGATATATCAGATAACTCGTTTGTAGCAGGAAGTGCAGGAAACGAATTAGGAGCAAAGCCTACTTTAGCATCCGAG
>JAZUIT010000298.1:0-7938 GCA_045642385.1 Acutalibacteraceae bacterium | reverse complement strand
CATTTTCAAGAGCAATTGCCGCATTGTCAATCTTAGTCTGACAATCATAAGTCAAATCGCGCTCAATACCCTGAGCCGCTAAAAGGGCTGTCTGGAATGTTTCTACGGAAGCCTGTGTATAATCTGTGAAATCCTTAATAGCTGTTGCAGTCTGAATAGCTGCATCAAGTCTGGTATAGTCTGCTACAGCACCTGTCTCGGGAGCAAGTGCTTTCTGTGCATTAATAAGTTCATGACGAGCAGCATTAATCTGTGACGGACGAATTATACTGAGATCGGGATTTCCGTCCACGCCTATGCCCTGATATGTATCTTCTGCCCAGAAAATATCAATCAAATTCTGTGAAAATTCAAGTGCTTTTTCATATCTTTCCCAGGATGCGGAAGTATATGTTTCTTCATCATACTCTTTTGCTTCTGCTTTTTCAACTTCAAACTGAAGCTGCATTGTGTCTGCCCATCTCGGAACAAGTCTGCTGTAATAGAGTTCAAGCTCATGTCTTGCAAACACCATATCCAAAGAACTTGCGGCGTAAGAATGTGTTGCAACATGATTTGCTTCTTCACTGTAATTACAATATCTTACATAGGTATAAAGCCAATAGTCTTCCATTCCGAAATACTTACGCTCTGCTATCGGAATTTCTTCATCTCTTCTGTTGCCTTCATACTCATCAATAAGGTCAAGAAGCTCTTGTGCTCCGGCTGCCTGGAACAGCTCCTGAAGGGCTACTACTGCATTATTGAGTCTTTCAGCCGCTGCTGCCATCTGTGCCTGTTTTGCAGCGAATGTATTATGCGTACTCGGAATGTTAACAACACCGGCTGCAACTCTAAGTGCATCCATGTATTCATTCCACTCGGGTGTTGCTGAACCGCCTATATAATCGGAAGGCTGACGGTTTTCTCTTATGCAGGAAGCTACAAGATTTGCAAGTCCTGCATCATCATAATAGAATACTGTTGTGTGAACAGTATATGTTACATTGCTATATGTATCTCCGTCTGCTACAAAGCTGATTACGATATCATAAGTACCGTACTGAGGCTCACCTTCACCTGTCCAGATGATGGGAGATACTATGCCGTAAAACCTGTGGTTGTCTGAATCAACTGCCGGTATTACCTGTGCAACATTGGGATTTACTGCAAAGCCTGCCGGAAGTCCGGTTACTGATGCACTCTTGATTGTAACAGCACCGTTATTGGAACCGCCATCCTCATACTTATGCTCAATCTGAAGTGCTATATCTCTAACATCTGCGATATCAGTTATATACATATATCTGTTTACTCCGCCTATAACTGAAATCTGTCCTGTTTGTGCCAAAGTAGCATCAAAATTAGAGACAATGCCGGCATCGGTTCCGGTCTTTGAAATGTATGAATAGCAAACCGCTACCTGAGGTTCTGATGTAAGGTTTTCACCGTCTTCATCCGTAACATTATATGTAATTGTAAATGTTACCGGTTTTTCTTCGTTACAAGTACCTGTAATATCGAATTTTACTTTTGCGCCGCCGTCAATTGCTACGGAATTCGAAGCTGTTATTGCGTTGCCGTTATATTTTACAGATACCCCCTGTACACTCGATTCTACCTTCTCGACAACATACTTAAATATTTGGTCTGTATCAAGTACTTCGTCAAAATCCTTTGCTGCTGTGTTTATACCGCTTGTTTCATTCGCAAGAATAATCTGTGAAGATACAACACCGCTGGCGTTGGGAACAATCGCACTCGGTGCATCGATATCAAGGTTACCGAGTTCCTGAGCACTTTCAAATTTAAGAGCAAGTGTTGCAATCGGAATAAGGCCTTCCATAAGAGCTTCTCTCTTAGTTCCGCCTGCTGACTTAATAAGATTTACTGCTACCGTTTGGAGTGTTTTATTTGTGATAACATCATCAAATGTTTCAAGAGCAGGTATTGTTCCGGGGAACAAACCGTTAATAAATCCGGTTGCAAGCTCCAAAAGAGCCGTTACTGCGGGCTTTGCAAGTAAAGCATCGTCGCCTGTCTTTCTGTCAAATACAGAAATAAGATTGTCGAAATCAAGGTCAAGTATGCTTCCCGCCAGCTTATCCATGATAAGATCCTCAAAGCCTTCAATGTTAATAAGCTTATCAAGAGGAATGATGGGTAAGAAAAGCTTGTCGAGCATTGTAAATGCATCATCGCCGGGAAGGATATCTTTTTCTGTATCAAGCATACCCTTCAAATAGTTCTCACGGCCCCAGTTGACTGCATCTACAAGAGCAGTTTCAAAATCCTTATCTAAAAATCCCTGGTCATATTCTACATCTTTAAACAAAGTTGTATAACCCTTTGCAAAATAAATTGCAAGGTCTGTGAGTATCTGCTGCCAGCCTTCGTCGCCGTCAGGATCGATAATTATTGCGTTGTAACCTTCTTCCCACAATGTATCGTTACTGCAAACTGAGTTATGAGCGTCAAACTCTTCCTGTGTTACATAGTTATTAGACGGAAGATAGTCTGCCGCATAAGCTCTGAGAAGATATGTAGCAAAAGCTCTGAGTGTTGTACAATTTTCAGGGTCAATGTAAACATTATCTACAAATGTATCAATTGTAATAACTGCCGCCTTAACGAAAAGCTCCATCGGAGTCATCTTAGCGATTTCTTCTTCTGAGGGGAAATCGAAATCCTGAGCCTTGGCACCAAGTACATCGGGCAATACCTTCAATATTGCTTTTGAGAGTGCTGCAAGGTTAGGAAGAATCTTATCGTTATCACCTGATACCCAAATGTTACCCTTAACTATCTTGTTAACATAGAAACCGATAAGGTTATTCAACTCGTCAAAAAGATTTTCGCACTCTTCTTCGGTGGGAAGAGTAATATCGGTAATCTCATAATGAATATCAATTACATTTGCCAATGCATTAAGGTTGGACTCGTCACCCGGATCGTCTTCAACTTCACGGTTATAATCAACACCGCACATATTACGCAAGCCGTACTTTGCCTCGTTATTAAGTGCGTCCTTACCGAAAGTGTTAAGACCAATCTCAATAGCTCTTCTTATAATAGTATAGAGAGGTGTTTCTGAAATATCTACCTCGCCCATTTCAGGCATATACTCGTTAAGAAGATTATTTATAAGCAACTGAACCATATCGTCAAGGGTCATACCGACGGGCGGTTTAGCCTGCTCATCATCCATAATATAGCTGTAAAGCATACCCTTTAAGAAAGTAGGAATATCTCTCACGATATCAACATATTCCTGACCAACTAATGAGAGTGCTACTTTTCCGATTGAGCCTACATCAAAAGTATCCCAATCAAACACTCCGCCGAGAACTTCAGCATTCTGTGCAAATAATGCCAATACATTTCTTAAAACATCTGCATCGGTATTAGTTGCTTTTGCACGCCTTACATCTCTGATTCTGTCAAAATTAAGTTTTGCAAGATCACCGAAGAAAGCTTCTGTGAGGAACCCGCTGTCAACTATAAATACTATTGAATCAAGTGCACTGTCAATGCTTGTAAGATCAAGCTTTATTTTACTGATTTCAATAATAATGGGTTCTTCCTGTTCAGCAAGAAAATCATCCAACATATCCAATAACATTGTTGAACGCTGTTCAAGGCTTAACATCGGTTTATCCAATGCATCGTATTCACCGTTTTCTCCGTCAAAATATTCCGGAGCTGCACTTACGCCTACTGTGAGTGTTGTCAAAATCATGACAGCAGCAATAATCACACTAAGCAATTTTTTTAATTTACTCATTATTTTTCCTCCTTGTTAGGTCGTTCTTCGTGCGCTTAAAGTAACCGCTCGGAGCATTACCGCAACGCACGCCACGGGTTGCCCTTAAATTATCTCGACAAATCACCCTTTCTCTAAATACAGTATCGTTAATATTTTCGTATATGTGCCATATCACACAAATTTACCGATACTTAGATTTTATACTTTCTTGCCCGTTTTGTCAATATATTTTTTTGTTTTTTGTATATTTTTTCTGTTTTTTTCGGTGCTTTTTTATGTAAATTAAGTATTCGCCGTTATCTTCAATGTTTTCGGTGCCATTTTTAGTAGAATTTTTGTAAAGCAAAATTACTTTCGCTTGTGATTTTTCTGTAAATAGAATATCTTTACACCTTTATGTTTTTACCCTCAGCTTATTTTTTATTGTAATAACTATACTAATTGTATAAAATATGCTTGACAAATGCCATATTTTATCTTACAATTTAATAGGAAAGTTTTTATTCTTGTGGCTGTATACATTCCAGTCACAACTAAAAATAATGGAGGTATTATTTATGAAAAAATCCAAACGTTTGCTCAGTGCATTATTGGCTTTTGTGATGTTAGTTACTTCATTCTCAATTGCCGCTTTTGCAAGAGCGCCCTATCTTGATGGGGATTTGACAAAGGAAAAGAACTACAATTCCATCGACGAGCCTTACCTTTCGGCTGAACAGGCTGCAACTGTACTCCTTGATATGGTTGACGGGCTCCTCGCAGAAGAGGGAGACGAGATTGACCTTTATGTACTCCCCTCACTTGATTACAGATCAATAGACAGAGCTCTTGATTCAATTCAAGAAATCAAAAACTCGTCTCTTTTTAAAGTCGCCAAATATCTTTTGGGCGATTTTGCAGACTTAAATTACTTTCCGCTCAAAGACGCACGCCGTTATGCCCCTCCCGCGGGAGCTACTGAGAAAGACGCGGACATCCTTGTTATTTATTCACTTATCAATTTCATTACTGATTCCGATAATATCGGTATAATCAGAAAAGCCCTTAACGGCACTTTGGATTTAGGTATTATAAGTCCTTTTATTGACATTTCCGATTATCTTGATATGGCAAGTCTTATCAAAGATTCCGTTTCCAATTTGGTTTACGGAACGGAAGCTTACAGTGCATATACTCTTGACCAGATGATTCAGGACTTTATCGACAATTTTATTGCTGAGAAGAAAGCTGAAACTGCCGCAGAGATTGCCGAAAAGAAAGCAGAAGACAACAATTCCGAGCTTCAAACGCAGGGCTCCGATGTTGAATTTGATAATCCCCTTGATGAGATTAATATCTGGGAGCTTCTTGAAGGAAAGATTAATATCAACCGCAGCTTCTATGATATAGTTCAGGATATCGGTGAAACAGCCATAAACGATTTACTTGTCCCCATTATGAACGGTTACCTCAAAAAGGTTATCCGTCAGCTTGCAGGTGTCAAATACGCAGACAAGGATGATCCGATTGGTGATGATTCCAACCTTGAATCATGGGCCAAGCTTCTTAACCTTGATTACACTATTCCCGAATATGATTTCGATGAAAACAGAGGTATTATTGCTCAGCTTAATGATATTCTCGGTCTTGTGATAAACAACCTTCTCGCACCCGGTATTTTTCCATGGGAAACAGGCGGCGAAGCAACAGTTATGAGTAATGTGCTCGGACTTGCAAAAATCGTTTATCCCATTTTTGCCGAGGGTGAGCTTGATGCCGGTGATGTTCCGACAGATAAGAAAGAGCTTGTTGAATATACTTCAAAGATAGTAACTCCTGTTCTTAAAGCAATTATTTCCGGTGATTTTAATATTCCCGATGTTGAATTACCCGAAATCCCGGTTATTCTTCCCGAAAACTGCAACTCAATTAAGAGTATTGTTTTCTATGTAGCAACTCAGTATTTTGCAGCAGATATTATCCCCGAAGCCGACTATGAAGGTCGAATCGCAACAGGCGAGCTTGATCCCGACGGTGATGCTTATATGACAGTTCTCTGCGACCTTGCAAGATACTATCTCAACTACTATACACTTGTCGAAATTCCCGAAGGTACAATCAGCTACGATGACATACTTGACGGACTTTTCACCTGGTTTTTGAATTTTGCCGACGGTATCCTTGATACAAGCTCATTTACTGATACAGACACAATTTGGGATAAGCTTGATAAGACAATCTTTACTATCATTCCCATTAACTGGTTCCCGAGTCAGGTTACAAACTCAAAGAGCCTGATAGTTGATAACATTCTCGAAAAGATTATTACATTAGACCTTAACGGTCTTCTCGATCTCTTTGACATCAACCCGACCGGTGAGCTTAATCTTCCCCTCGTACAGGTGGTTCTCAATGTTGTAAGAAGATTAGTTAACAGCATTGTAAAGGATTCTTTCCCGACACTTACAAGCCTTGAACAAATTGCAAACAACAATACAATCACAAACTTTGTTGTCAGCTTTATTCTCGGCATAGGTGCAAAGGAAGGTAAGCTTGTTCCCACACTTTTGAAGATAGCCGTTATGGTTATGGGTACAGGTGCTATTCAGGATTTAGGCGCACCTGAGATTACAGTTCCGGATTACATTTACAGCTCCGGCGGAACGGTAAACTCCTCTCTCAAAATCAAAAACACATCGGAAGGTATTAACACGGGCTATACTGACAGAGACGGTGTATTCCACCAGGATATGCGTTATCAATATCAGATTATCAGCATCACTCCAAATCTCAGCTCAATTTCAGTTGCAAAGCCCGCAGCTCCTATTCAGAGCGGTCAGACCGTTTCCTGCGCAATTACAGGCAGTTTCACTAAACCGACAACTGCAATAATTACTGTTATGTACAACATTTTAGGTGAAGACGGTGAAGACGGTAAACCGATAAACACAACGCCGCTTTGTTCCTATCAGTTCCTCACCCTTTCATTTGACGATTCGCAGGCGAATTTTGTGGCAGACTCAAATGAATATCATCAGATACACATTAATAATGCTCCGATATATTATTTTGTTACCGATATAACGAGTCTTGCAAATGTAACCTATGAGTTAAAACATGAATATAAATTCTCAGGTTATAACAGCGAACGGACTATCACGAGTGTCTATCTTGGCGATAATGCACCGGAGTATCTTACCGGAAATTCAAGATATGTCGGTTATTCTATCCACGAAACCGATTCAAGATCCTCCAGCTATACTTATGTTAAACCCTATTGGTTTACCTCCGACTGGGACGGTGTTACACAACCGTACGGAAAATATACATTCACTGTTAATATTACAACCGATGACGGCGGTCTCTATTCTATGCCTCAGGTTGTTGTTGTTTACAATGACTACAACCTTCCTGCTATGATAAACAACATTCTCGAAGCTAACCGTCAAAAGAGCGATTATACAAGTCTTGCAGCATGGAATCGTTATGTAGCCGCTCTTTGTGCAGCTAAGGACATCGTTAATGCTCCGAAAACAGAAAATTCTTTCACTGATGAATACCGTGAAAAATTCCACACAATTGCAACAGAGCTTAAAGAAGCAGTTATTGCTCTTGACGCAACAGTTAAGGAAGACAATGCAGCAAAGGTAAACGATGCTATTGCCGAAGCAAGAACGGATTTACAAAAGCACGCATGGGAAAATGAAGATATTCGTAACGGCAAATTCTATGCAGATGATGACTATGTTGCTTACACTTACAGAAAATTCCTTGACCGTGAAAGTAAGGCTGAAAGAATTGCAGAGAAGAGACCGACTGTAAGCACAATCGGTACACAGGTTGTAAGCTCAATTGATGCCATGTATGCTGCTCATCTTGTTTCTCTCTATCGCAGCAGAATGATTTTAAGAGTAGCAAACACAACACAGCTTTATAACGAAGTTATAAAAGCAGTTGCAAGAATGTATGCTGAAAGCTCCTACACACCTGAAACATGGGCAGTTTACGACGATGCTTTCAAATTCGCACAGGAAGTTTTAGCAGAGCCGTTAAAGGATGAAAACGGTTACTCATTGATGCCGCAGTCAAAGGTTAATGCCGCAAGACATTATCTTATCCAGGCACAAATTAAGCTTAAAAAGCTTGAAAAAATCGGTTCTTACATTCAGCTCGACTCACTTATAAAGTATTGCGAAGACTTCATCATCCCCAAC
>JAZUIT010000297.1:0-7972 GCA_045642385.1 Acutalibacteraceae bacterium | reverse complement strand
ACATACTGCATAAACGGTTTATATGTAGGTATCAGTAATACCCACAAAACACAGACTATTCCCGTGATTGTAAAATATCCGGGAGTATTATTTTTTACTGCATTTTTATCTTTTGCGGTTTCCTGTTTAATCAGTTCACCAAGCTGTGTTATGGGTAAAAGTAACCAACCCCAAATAAAATTATTTGCAACCCAATATGTACCTTGCTCGCCTACCATATTAACCATACGGGATACCATAAGTATATAAGCAATATTTCGTACCAATGATTCAAGACCGGAAATACCACCGATTTTCAGAAAATCTTTTGCCCACGCAAATGACATTTTTTCTTTATTGAATATGTTATATCCTTGTTTTGAGAGTATTACAATTATCGTAACAAATAATAATGCGTTGACTATAATATTGGAATATCCGATTCCGTTCACGCCTAAATTAGCCGAGCACGGTAAAGTGGAAACAAGAAAAGTATCGGAAGCAAGGCACATAATAAGTTTTGCACCTGTCAATACATAAACCAGCTTGTCTTTTCCAAGCGAAACAAGTGCCACAGAACCGAAACTAAATAAAATATCGAAAATATTTGCAATACTTTCAATTCTTATGTATGTTGCAGAATCCGTAATAATATCAGGTGTTGCTGACATTGCGTGAAGCATCGACTCTGCAAATAAAATGACTGTTAAAGCTAAAACCGAATAAATACCAAATGAAATCAGAAATCCCGTTTTCAATCGGTTGGTAAACTCTTTATGATTTTCAATTACTTTGCCGATGAAAAAATACAACGGCAGAATAATTGCTTCGTTGACAATTTCATATATGAGATTAACCCAGCTTAATTGCCCTGCAATGGAGTACGACCATTCTCCCGGTAACTGACCTAAAAAGAAGGTTCTTACAGTTGTATAAACAGTCGGACAAAGCCCCATTATAAGCAATGCCGCAAATAACCGCCAATTTATATTTTTTAGTGATTTTGTTATTTGATTCATATAACTTAAAATTCAACCGTTTCCGGTGCAGAGGTAAACGATGAAAATGTTGCAACAGCATTTTTGAGATAAAACACCTGTGTATTACCGTCATTTTCATCATACATTGCACGAAGCTGCGGATAAGCATCAAGCATTGACTTGCGTGCTTCTGCACGGTCATCTTCAACAAGTTCTGCTGTTACACGAAGCCATACACCATCTTTAAAAGCACAAATTTCTACTTTCGGATTTACTGCTATCTGTTTTGATACCGGTTTCACTTTGCCGGTCTGTATATAGAGCTTATTTTCAAAAATGTTCACCGTTCCAAAGGGACGAACTCTCGGCTGGTTACCTTCAACTGTCGCAAGGTAATATGTTTCTGCTTCTTTCAAAAAATTGTAAACTTTTTTCATAATATCATACCTCTTTCTTAATAACGATTACTTTTGCTCTTTGCAGCGGCAACAATGGTGCTTAAAATTCTCATAATCAGTTCATCTTTACTTTAAAAAGAATATTCTCTGTTCGCTTCAAGCGGAATATTTTTACCGTCAAGAATAAAAGTACCGCCGCTTACAGTAGATTTTACATTGTATTTTCCGTCCGAATATTTAACGGAAACAATACCGTCTCTGATTGGAACAACCGCATTGAAAAACTTATATTTGCCTGCGTTCGGTCTGATTTCAAATGTTTCTGAGCCGAGTGAGGTTGGCTTAACTCCTGCACAGCCATCAAGCAGAAGCAGAACGGGACCGCTTCCCCATGCGTGGCAAAGTGATTTTTCATAAGGATTTCCGTACATTTCAAGATGCTCGTCGCCGCTTAGCTTCGGGTTGAATTCCTCCCAGATGCTTGTTGCTCCGAGGTCTATCATTCCGCCCCAGTATGAGCTGATGTAGTCCTGCGCTGATTCGATTTTACCGATTTTGCAGAGTGCCATAAGCTCATAAAGCTTAAAATACGGCGTTGTAATTTGCGGAAGCTCATCGTTTTCAAAAACATTTTTTATAATGCTTTCCGTCTGTTTTTTATCCGCAAAATCAAACAAAACAGCAAAAACATTTGTCTGCCTTGAAACAAAATTTTTGCCAGATTCAAAGCAGTCGATATATGCGCCTTTTTCCCTGCTCCAGAAATCTCTGTTGATTTTCTCTTTTATTTCTTTTCCCTTTGCGGAGTATTCATCGCTTTCGCCCATGGCAGCCGCGAGCTTTGCCATTGAATTGTATACCTGCCACAGCAGTATCTGTTCGGCGCAGTGAGCTCCGTCTTTGTCGAGTACACCCCAGTCAATAAAAATCCAGTCGCCGTCTCTTTCTACTGCGTATCCGTTTTCGTCAAGACGGGAAATGATGAATCTGTAAAGCTCTTTGACTTTCGGATAAACCTTTTCGAGAAACAGCTTGTTGTTCGAAGCAAAATAATGCTCCCAGACTGAAATTATGAGATACGCAGAGTAGTCGTTGATTGTGTTAATGTGCTGCTTGTACGGCGGTTTACCTAAAAGAGCGGTGATGGTTCTCTCGGTAATATCCGAATTATTGTAAAGATACCTGTTGATTTTGAATGACTGATATGCGTCGCCCGACCATACCCAGCGGTCGCGTTTTATTCCGTCAAGATAACATTCACGGGAATTAAGGTGGAAGGTGTAGGCGCAGATATCCCATATATTTCTGATTTTTTCGTTATCACATTCAAAGCTGCCCTTGTCCTCAATGGGAAGATACTCATACTCAGCTTCAATTTCAATTTCTTTGACATTTTCAGAATATACAAAAATATATCTGAATGCGCGGGACGGGCGGCACGGATTACTGCATTTGGTGAGTGTTTCCATGATTACGCTGTGCTCTGTGTCAAGTGCCTCTCTGCGGCTTTCACCGTATGACAGACTTACTCCGCCGAGATTTTCGCATTTAACCGTTACTCTGCCGAAGGTCTCTTTTCCGAAATCGTAAAGCTTTCCGTTGTTTATTTTTTCAACAGAAACGGGAACGATTTTTTCATATTCAAACGGGAAAATTCTCGGGTCGGAGTCGGGTGAATCAAAATAATCTGAAAATCCGACGGGCTGATTATCGCCGTCAAATGCATTTGCGACCCATGTTTCGTCTGATTTTATGTAATCTGAGTTTATATAGAATGATGGGAATGCTTTAACATCATAGAGCTTGACCGTGATTGTGTGCCTGCCGGCCGTAATTTTCAAATCTTTGTTTACGCAGGTTTTGCGTCCGTCAATTTCAACCATTCCCCTTGAATAGGTTACAACGCGGAAATCGGAATCTTCGGGAATGTCAAATTCTTTCATAAACCACGCACTTATTTCGGGTCTTGAAATGTGCCACATACAAGGACAATCGTGTCCGTATTCCTCGCGTCTGCACGAAAGCAGAGCGTGATGATAAAGCTCATAATCTCCGTTGTACCAAATCCATTTTGCCTTACTCATTTTTATTGCTCCTTGATATAGTAATCAGTTCCCGTTTTTTGTTCCGAATAATCGTTTATATTTTATCACGGCTCGTCTTGCTTGTAAAGCTGTTCTTTATAACAGTTATTAAAAGGCGGAACCGTTTCAATAAAAAGTCTTTATTGTAAATTTATTCAGAAAGGGACTTTGAATTTTTTGATTTATTTGATATAATATATAAAAGGTTTGTCGATGCTTGAAATGACAGCACCGAAATATATTAACAAGTATATTATGGAGCTTTTGAAAGGTCTGCATTATGGAAAGATATTTTGAAATAAACAGGGACAAGCATAATATCAGGTGTAAGCTTTATTATAATAAAATTCCCGATATTAAAAAAGTTATTATTTACACGCATGGTTTTGCAGGCCATAACGATAATAAATCCGCAGGAAAATTGGCAGAAAGAATTTTAAATAAATACAAAAATGTTGCACTTATAACCTTCGATTTGCCGTGCCACGGTAACGATGTTAAAAAGAAAATTTTGTTAGCGGATTGCCTTACATATCTCAATATGGTAATTGATTTTGCAAAGGAAAAATATAACACGGATGAAATATATTCCTGTGCAACCAGCTTCGGCGGTTATCTTGTGCTGAAATATATTTCCGAAAACGGTAATCCTTTTAAGAAAATCGCTCTGCGTTGTCCTGCCGTAAATATGTATAATGTAATGCTTAATACAATATTAAAACACGGAGAAATTGAAGCGCTGCAAAAAAACAAAAGTGTTGCAGTGGGGTTTGACAGGAAAGTTGATATTAATATGCAGTTTTTGGATGACCTGAAAAATGCGGATATTCTGAAAAATGAGTACTTTAATTGGGCAGAGGATATAATTATTATTCACGGAACTAAGGATGAAGTTGTGGATTATTCCGCAGTCAGAAAATTTGCTGATGACAATGTAATAGAATTTGTGTCCGTTGAAAATGCCGACCACAGATTTCAAAATCCCGATTGTATGGAGCAGGCAACGAAAGCCATTTTGAATTTTTACAAATTATAAAATTAAGGCAGATGATAATTTGAAAAAAGAATTTATCACCGGAATTAAAGCCGGGATTCCTATTTGTTTAGGCTACTTTTTCGTTTCTTTCGGTGTAGGTATTTTAGCTGTAAGCAACGGCTTGCCTGTATGGGCGGCTGTTGTAATTTCAGCAACAAATTTAACCTCCGCAGGTGAGGTTGCAGGTATAGGAGTAATTGCCGCATCCGGAACATACATAGAAATGGTTTTAACCCAGTTACTTATAAATTGCAGGTATTCCTTAATGGCAGTTTCGCTGTCACAAAATTTGTCCGATAACTTCAGATTGCCTCACAGGGTGATAGCTTCTTATGGAATAACAGATGAAATTTTCGGTGTTGCAGTTGCAAAAAAAGAACCTGTTACGCCTTTTTATATGTACGGTATGATAGGAATTGCTACTGTCGGTTGGGTACTGGGAACCTTTTTCGGAGCGGTTGCCGGTGATGTTTTACCCGAAAGACTGACGGCGGCACTGGGAATATTACTTTACGGAATGTTTATTGCAATTATTATTCCGCCTGTCCGGGAGTCGATTAAAGATTTATTTGTAATTTTAATTTCCGCTGTTATCAGTTGTATGTTATTTTATCTTCCTGAGTTTACAGGCTTTCCGAAAATTTCAAGCGGATTTTCGATTATTATCAGTGCGGTAGTTGCTTCTGCCATTCTTGCTCTGGCAGCTCCTGTAAAGGAGGTTGAAACTCGATGAAATTAGCAATCTATTTAATTTTAATGGCGGGTGTGACATATTTAATCAGAGCGTTTCCGTTTACCGTTTTTACAAGGAAAATCAAGTCGAAATTTTTAAAAAGTTTTTTATATTATGTACCTTTTGCGGTGCTTAGTGCCATGACATTTCCGGCAGTTTTTTATGCAACAGGTAATATTTATACGGCAACTGCCGGGGTTATAGTTGCATTGATTTTTGCATTTTTCAAATGCTCCCTTACCACAGTAGCACTTTTGTCGGCTGCGGCGGTATTTCTGACATCATTTATTTTTTAATTGAAGGTGTGATAAAAATTAAAATTCTTGTACCCGAATATTATAAAAGCTTTAAATGTGTTGCTGATAAATGCCCCGACACCTGTTGTGCGGGGTGGGAAGTAAATCTCGACGAAAATGCCGTTAAAAAATATCAAAAAATCAACGGCAAATTAGGAGGCAAAATAAAAAAATATCTTGATAAAGATGAGGACGAAGATTATATTTTTAAACTGAAAAATAATCGCTGTCCCTTTTTGAATAATAAAAATCTGTGCGAAATTTTTTCGGAACTGGGTGAAGGAAGTCTTTGCAAAACCTGTACATATTTCCCCAGATTTTTTGAGGATTACGGCAATTTTCGTGAAATGGGTTTAGGGTTAGGTTGTCCGGAGGTTACAAGAATAATTTTTGAAAATGATGTTAATTTTTCTCTTGTAAGCTTCAAAGAAACGGAAGAAAAAGCGGAAGAAATTGACGGAGATTTTTTGGAAATTTTATTGCTTGCCCGTAAAAAAATTTTCGCTCAACTTGACGGAAAAGGAACACTGAAAAATAAGTTAAAATCTGTTATTAAAATTGCAAGAGAAATACAAAAAAACGAAGAAATTTCAGATGAAAAAAGTTTTGCGGATTGTATAAATGTTTTATCTGAAATGGAATTTATTGATACGGAAAGAAAAAATTTGTATCTGTCTTTGACAGATGAAATTGACGAAAGTTTTTACGAAAAATATCACAGTGATTTTGTAAAGCTTATGAAATATTATGTGCAGAGATATTTTTTAAAATCTGTTTTTGACGGTGAGCCTCTTACAAAAATCAAATACGGAGTTTTTGCCGTAATTATTACAGGCAGATTGTATAATAAAACAGAACGCATGGAAGCAATTTGGGGTTATTCAAAGGAAATTGAGTATTCCGATGTTAATATGGAAATTCTCGACAAAGCGATGTACTATGATTTCACATCAGAAAATCTTATAAATTTAATATAAATCATTGAATTTTTTCGGCAAATATATTAAAATACAGAAGATGATAAAAAAGGGGTATGTTTATGAAAAAAATTAAAGCTTTATTGGCGGTACTTCTCACAATGGCAATTCTTGCTACAACTGTGGTATTTGCTTCTGCTGAAACAAGCGGTACTGATTTAAAATTTGATAAAAACGGTAATTTCAGAATTATGCATATTACCGATACACATTTTATTGATAATCCGTTTGACGAAGCAATTGAATTCATCGAAAAAGCCCTTGATGATTACAAGCCGAATCTTGTAGTTTTCGGCGGCGACAATATCAAAGGGTGGTTTTCCACATCAATGCAGTTGGGTGTTAAAAAAGCAATTAATAAACTTGTGACACCTCTTGAAAAGAGGAATATTCCGTTCACTTTTGTTTACGGTAACCACGATTGGCAGACATATCTTTGCCCCAAAGAATTACAGAATAAATTTTACGCTGAATATTCAAATTGCATTTTACCAAACGGACCTCAAAATTTGATACATACAGGTATCGGCAATGTTCTTGTTAAGGATTCAACAGGTACAAAGAATATTTTCAATATTTGGCTTTTCGATTCCGGTACAATACTTAAAGGTGACAATTTTAAATTTGTGGAGAATGTCAGTCCTGCTCAGGTTTTGTGGTACAATGTGACCTGTAAAAAGCTTGCAAAAGAAAACGGCGGTGTGATACCCGCAATTTCATTTTCGCATTTTCCCGCAAATGAGGTTGTAAAGGTTTTCGAGGAAAATAAAAACGGAATTATTTGTGATGACGGTAAAGCTTATGCACTCAAAGCAGGTTTTACAGACGGTATTACAAACGGTGTCGCCGGCAGAGAAAACACAAGGAGAGATACATTCTTTAACGATTCGTCTGAAATACCGACGGTGAATACAGGATTGTATGCTTCATGGGTTAGAAACGGCGATGTTTTTGCAGCATTTTTCGGTCACGCCCACGAAAATGATTTTGCAGGTATTACAGAAGATAATATAGCTTTCTGTGCCACAGCCTCAGCGGGTGGATTTGATATCGCAGCCCGTTATAATAAGGGTAGTGAAGTGATTGAAGCCAGAGGTCTTCGTATTATTGACATCAATGAAAAAGCATTGTTGAGCGGTGGCAAGAATATCAACGCACTTACAACTTTCTCTGTATATTATACTGATTATTTTGATAACTCAATCGAGAAGTATCCTGTGAAAGACACTTCAAGAGCTGAGCATAGCTTTGGTGAATGGTTACAGATTGAGTTTGGATATCTGTTTGATTTCATTTCAGATATTTTGAAGATAAAATAGGCTGACATATTAACTTATCAGTTTATGCTTTGGTTATCACGGTTTGTAACGGATAAAATAAAAGAGGCTGTAAAAAACTACAAGTTTTTTACATCCTCCATGTTTTTTTACATACTCGATATGTTCTCAGTTATTTATTTCCTGCATTGTAATATTTCCGGCATCATCAA
>JAZUIT010000296.1:0-2265 GCA_045642385.1 Acutalibacteraceae bacterium | reverse complement strand
CCGCCAATCGAGCCGATAGCATCAAGTGATTTTGCGGTCATACGGTTAGAAAGGCCGAACGGTTCGCCTGCAAGCGGTGTTGAGCCGGAAATAATCGAGATAAACATTCCCGTACTGATACCTGCACCGCAGGCACCCCAGAAGCCACAGGCACCGCCGGGAACGCTCTGACCTCTGTTTTTCATTTCAATCAATGCTTTCTCAAGGTCAATATTGCCACCTGCATTCTTGTATGCCGTAAGAAGTGCCGCCCCGACTATAATGTGGTGTTCGGGTCCGTGCATATGGCAGAACGGTAAATTCATCATTTTATTGAGAATTTCTATAGGATTTTTTGAAGTTTCCGCAAGGCACACACCGAAAATACTGTCAATGCCTTTTGTGTGACACTCATTGCAGACATAATGACCGTTCACACATCTTGTCTTACTGAGTTCTTTTTTATGACAAGCCGCACACTCCATTTCAATATCTTCGTTTAGATATTCAAGAGGTGCTTTGCAAATTAAACATTCTTCTTTCATTTCATTTCTCCTATAATGATTATTAAAACGGGAAGCGAACCCGTCCGACTTGTGTTCTTTTGTTATAGTCCTAATTCCGAAAAAATGCCGTACCAATATACTTGGTTATTCGTTATTCGGCTTGCTTCCGCAGAAACTGCGGCACCCTTTTTCCTTAACTGATATAGGGAAAGGATATCATCAAATTCGTTTTCGTTCAGCTTCCGGGGAGTGCTGATTAAACTTGACGGCTTTTTGCTTATTGCACAATCCACATAAAGAAAATCATTATCTTCAAAAACATAAAACCATTTACCCGACGAGCCATTCATATGAATCGTTATGACATCACGGGGATTTTGCCGGAATTCATTTAATAGGTCTTTGTAAGTCAACATTCTGTTATACCTCACTTTTCAAAAACAATTCGTTCTTCCGCAAGATCAACCACCATCGTTTTGTAGCCCACGCTTAACCAACTCAATGCGATGGAGTGTGATTCGGTATTCGCCCAAAAGGCACGGTGTTCTCTTGCGGAGGCGGGAAGTTCAAAGCCGAGTACATCTTCGATTTCTTTGAATGACATCGACACAGGCTTCCCATCCGCTTCCGCCAACATCGCAGACAACTTTCTGTATTTTTTACTCGGCAGCGAAATTAAGTGTGACTCGATTTTGCCTTCGGTTTTATCTCCCTTTAATTCGGCAACTTCGTCTTCAAGTGCTTTAATTCTATCAAGCATTTCAAGTATGATTCTGTCGTAATCCATTGTGGTTATCCTCCTTACCGATTGTTGTACTTAAAAAATACGCCATAGAAAAACGAGAGTATCATGTAAATAATCATAATCTTCTCCTCCTGACTCTGGCGGTATTATATCACACAAAAAAGTATTTGTCAACACCTTTTTGCACATTTTAGTACCAAACGAAACCAAGGGGAGAAAAATTCAATCTTTTCACGATTACTCAATCTTTTCACGAAAGGTCTAATCTTTTCACGATTACTCGTGGAAAAATCGGTTCTGCTACATTTTCGTAAAAATCGGTATTCAGACGGCGGCAAAACGAACCGCCGGAACAAATCCCAGAAACGGCGGTAAAACGAAAAAATGCCGAAACGCCCTTATTTCAAGGCATTTTCAGCATAAAAGAAGTACGCAGTCGGTGACAAAATTGTATCACTGACTGCGTACTATTATGGCGTAATTGAGCAAAAAAGATGCAGCATTTTTCTTGGTTGCCTTGTGCTCGACAAACCTGGATTTGTCGTTACAAATCGATGTTAATTTCATACTCAGCATCAATCAGTATGTAATTTGCCTGATACTGCTGCGCAAGTTTCAGGAATCGAGCATTGTCTGCCAGAACGCTCTCATGAGTGCATCCCTCATCATCCAGACGGTTTTCAATGACATTGGCATATTTTTTTACGTCGTCAAAATGAGCGTTGATATATTTCTCGCTCATTACAAGACAGTAATATTTTATCTTTTCAAGATATTCCCGTTCAAAATCACGAGGCCAGTCAAAAGGGATATAACAACCTTCCACAATCATATTCTGATCATTTTCAATGGCGGTCTTAATCATTTCCCGAACGATCGGCCATAAATATCCGGTCAATTTGTCGTCATCCATAGGAGTCAGCTCTGTATTGCCGCTACGGATCAATCCCATTTTCAGATGATCTATTGACAGATAAGGATATTTGTATTTTTCAAGCAGTTTTTGTGCAAGCGCCGTTTTCCCCGTATGCGATG
>JAZUIT010000295.1:0-2261 GCA_045642385.1 Acutalibacteraceae bacterium | reverse complement strand
AGTATATAGAAAAATTTTCCGACGGAGTTCAGACAACAATTCAATCTGACAGGGAAGCGGATTTAAAGGACGATATAATCAATGGCTTGAATGAGGCTTCATACAGTAAAGCCAAAGAGCTGTTAAAAGCACTAAATTCTCAGGAATTAGTCAATAAATATATTGTACCGGCATTGGAAATTGTAGGCAAAAAATATGAAACGGGAAAAGTTTTCCTCCCGCAATTACTTAAAAGTGCCTCCGCTGCCCAGTCGGCTTTTAAAGCAATAAAGGAAAGCTTAAAGGGTGAAAAGACAGAGGAAAAGGGTACAATAGTTGTAGCCACCGTAAAGGGTGATATTCACGATATCGGAAAGAACATTGCGGCTGTAATGCTTGAAAATTACGGATATAAGGTAATAGATTTAGGAAAAGATGTTGACCCCGGGTTGATTTTGGAAACCGTAAAAAAGAATAATGTAAAGCTCGTGGGGCTGAGTGCATTAATGACCACAACAGTACCCTCTATGAAAGAAACCATCAAGCTTATAAAAAACAATGTACCCGACTGTAAAATAATGGCAGGCGGTGCGGTTATAACCCGGGAGCTTTGCGAAATGATAAATGCGGATTTCTATTCATTTGATGCATTAGAGGGTGTACGGATAGCGAATAAAGTTTTCAATAACTAAAAACTATGAACTTAAAATGGCTGTGGGTGCAACCCACCGTTAATTGCACATTGGACATTGCTAATTGCACATTAATTATAACCGGGTGATTCGATGTTCGGATATGTAAGAATTTATAAGCCTGAATTAAAAATTAAAGATTATGAAATATACAAGGGCTTTTACTGCTCACTGTGTAAGGAATTGGGGAAAAACTACGGACTTCCGGCAAGAATGGTATTAAATTATGACTTTACTTTTTTGGCTTTGTTGCAGTCCGCTTTGTCCGAGGATTGTCCCGGCTTTAAAAAGTCAAGATGTACCTTTAATCCGACAAAAAAATGCCTGAAATGTAGTAACGAAGCTTTAAAAACTGCCGCCGCAGGTGCGGTAATAATTTCGTATTACAAGGCGATTGACAATATAGCCGATGAAAAAACAGTAAAAAAAATTCTTGCGTTTTTCGGAAAAGTTTTGTTAAAAAGAGCGTGGAAAAAAGCAAGAAAAAATTATCCGGAAATTGATTCAGTAATAAAAGAAACAATGACTCAGCAATTTAAGTTGGAAAAAGAAAACTGCAAATCCATTGATATGGCGGCAGAGCCTACCGCAAATGCCATGAGTATAATTTTCGGTGAAATTTCAGAAAATAACAGTGATTTAAAACGGTTGGGCTATTGCCTGGGCAAATATATTTATACAATAGATGCAGCGGCGGACTTAGCCGATGATTATAAACGCAACAGATATAACCCTTATATACCAGAAAATATGACAGAAGATAAAATAAGAGAAATTCGTGAAAATGCGGTGAAGCTTCTGAACTTCTGTATATCCGAAGCCATAAATTCCTATAAAAAATTAACCGTATTAAGATACGCTGATATATTGGAAAATGTACTGTATGACGGCTTGTATTTCACGATGAACGACTTACTTTTTAACGGAGGTAAAGAGAATGGCAAATCCTTATGAGGTGTTGGGAATACCCACAAATGCTACGGATGACCAGATAAAAGAAGCATATAGAAATCTTGCAAGAATGTATCAGCCTCAGAATTTCAGCGATGATTTTTCAAGGAATGAAGCCTCAAAAAAAATGCAGGAATTAAACGATGCTTATGATACAATAATCCAGCTCAGGCAGAACACATATTCATATAGCACGGGAAACGAATATGATGATGTACGCAGAAAAATAAATGAGGGCAGGCTCGATGATGCTTTAACCATACTTGAAGGAATACCGTTTGAAAAAAGGGATGCTCAATGGCATTATCTGAAAGGAACAATACAGCAAAGACGGGGCTGGTTTAACGAAGCTGCGATAAATTTTGAGGATGCCGCAAAAATGGAACCGGGTAACAGGGAATACCGTGAAGCCTATAAAAATATTAAAAACACTCAACAAGGTCAATACAGGGAAGACCGCAGAGGTGACAACGGCGGTTGCAGCGGTTGTGATGTATGTTCAAGCTTAATGTGTGCGGATTGTTGCTGTGAATGTATGGGCGGCGACCTGATAAGGTGTTGCTGATGAAACAGACAAAGAAAATTTCTATCTGCTCAGTATTTGCGGCACTGTCAATAGTGTTGATGTTCTCTACTGCG
>JAZUIT010000294.1:0-4938 GCA_045642385.1 Acutalibacteraceae bacterium | reverse complement strand
ATGATATTCCGGAAGTGAAATGGAATAATACTGCTGTAACAGTTTCCGGCACTGCAAAAGATACAAACACACCTGATAATCCTTCATCCGGATTAAAAGCCATTGTTTGGAAAGCAGGTGGCACCTTATCTGAGGAAGAGGTACTTGCTGAAGAAACAAACAAGGTATCTGTTAGTTCAACAGGTTCGTATTCTTTTAAGAGCACAGATGAAAAGCAGAACAAAACTTATTATGTGTATGCTATAGACTATGCTAACAATGTTTCAAAATATAAAACCGTTCAAATTAAAATTGATAAAACCAAACCTCAAATTGACGGATTTATAATTAAGAAGCCATCCCATTTTGATAAAGTATTAAATTTCTTGACATTCGGAATTTTTGGTAACTCGAAAGCCGTTATTGAAGTTTCTGCCAGTGATCCTACAGCAGAAGGCGGAGAAACAGTTCCTTCTTCCGGAATTGCAAAAATCACATTATTTTATGGCGATATTGAAATCACCAAAGAATCAAAAGACTTTGAAAGCGGAAAAGCGATTTTTGAAATAAATGCATCTTTTGCTGATGACATATATGCTCAAGCGGAAGATTTTGCCGGTAATAAATCTGACAAGATTAAATCAGAAAAAAGCAATACAAACGATAAGGACGAAAAAGAAGTATCCGTAAAACTTGAAACAGATAAGCCGACAATCGCTAATGTTGAAATCACAGCACAAAACAAGTCTTCTGATTGGGTAGACGGTAATTTTACAATAAAAGTTACTGCTTATGATAACGGTTCGGGCATAGGACAAATCATTGTAAAGACCAACGAGAAGACAGGTTTTGAAAAAACAATAATCAATAAAGATTATTCAAAAGAGGATAAAATTCAGGGCAATTCTGAATTATCACCTGTTAAAATTAGCAGCGATGTTAATATTGAGGAAGTTCTTTGTGGTGCAGACGGCAAGTATGTAATATCAACGACTGTTATAGATAATGCAGGCAATGATCAGTCCGAACAAGCCATCGTTTATTTGGATAATAAAGCTCCATATATAAAGGCGGACGGATATACATTTAATGGAACTGGTATTTCTGAAAGTTCCGCTGTGGCTACCGATTACGGTTACTACTTTAAAGATGAAACAACAGTGGGAATTAAAGCCACAGACGAGTCTCCGTCTTCCGGTATCGATACGATATCCGTTTTCTTAAAAGACATTAATGGCAATTATGTAAAGGTTAATAACGGTATTGCTAATGTAATAAAGACTACAGAAGTCGATGCCACATCAGTTATTAAGGTTGTAGACGATGCGATTTCATTTAAAATACCCGCAAACTTCAAAGGTCAAATATTTGCTAAGGCAACGGATAATGTAAAGAATACACCCGAAAGCTACGAAACTCCCAATGGTGCCATCGTTGAAAATGCTGACAAACATAGTAATACTTCCAGTATTGAGATTACACCCAAGACTTCAAAAGTCGGAGTTCAGGACAAGAAATATATTTATAAGTATGATAAGACCGGATGTAAACCTGATAAAAACATGTCTTTCTCTGATACAACCGATGTTCCCCTTTATAATGATTCTGCAGACTTAAATGTAGTTGTTAATGATAGTTATTCTGGTATAAGAAAAATCGAATATACCATAATTGAAAACGGCAAAGAAACTACAAAGGCAGTTGAATATGATAATGCCGGAAATGCTATATCTGGCAGCGATAGTGGTTGGGCAGCGACAAAAGAAAATGGAAGCAATCTTGTTGTTACTTCAAAAAAGACAATTACCGTAGATGGCAATCATAATAATATGGTTCTTCGTGTAATATTAACCGACAGAGCCGGAAATCAAAGCTATGATTACTATGTTATAGGTATTGATAAAGATGCTCCTGTAATTACTGTTAAAATGAATGACGATGACAACAAGGATTACGCAGGTTTCTTTAATGTTAATCGTACAGCAACCTTTGAAATTAAAGAACGCAACTTCAACAACAAAACAGAAGACGACAAAGGCGCAGTATTTACAGTAACTATCACTGATGAAAACGGCAAAAAAGAAGATGTCAATATAACACCGAACTTTACTTTAAAGCCGAATTCATATGTAGTAACGGATGCAGAAGAATATTCAATTTACACAATGGATTACACCTTTGATAAAGACGGAGATTACACCTTTGCGTTACAGGTGACTGATTTGGCTACAAATAAGACAGAAGATAAAGATGTGTCTTATGAAAACGAAAAAGGCGATGACATCCGTGATATCAGCAACAAGTTTACCGTTGATAAAACTAAGCCGGTTGTAACCGTTACATATGACAACAACAATGTTCTTAACGGTAACTACTATAAGGCAGACCGTACAGCAACTATTACAATTGCAGAACATAATTTTGAAGCAAAAGATGTTAAAATTATTGGCAAAGCAACTGATAATGCAACGGGCACTGAAACCGCAACTACATTCCCGAAGGAAAGCGAATGGAAGAATAACGGCAACAACACTTATACGGCTACCATTCACTATGCAAACGATTCAAAATACACCTTTGATATCGAATATCTTGATATGGCAGGCAACAGCATTGATGACTATAAAGAAGAAACATTCTTTGTTGACAAAACTGCTCCTACTCTTGAAATAAGCGGTGTTGCAGATAGATCTGCAAATAATGGAACTGTAGCTCCGGAAATCAAGCTGTTTGATACCAACTTTAATAAGGATGCAATTACTATTGCTCTTACCGGTGTAAACAGAGGCGGAGTTGATTACAGCCGTTCGATTTCCGACATTATCAACGGACAAAACATCAGATATGCTGATTTTGAAAGAGTTCAGATGGTTGATGATATTTACACATTGAGTGTAAAACTTATTGATATGGCAGGAAATGAAACCACAAAGGCAATTACTTTCTCAGTAAACCGTTTCGGCTCAGTATATGACATTTCCGGTCTTAAAGACTTAATTGGCAAATATTTGCAGAAAGAAAAAGATGTTGTATTCACCGAAACAAATGTAGATACTCTTAACCCCGAATCAATCAAGATTAAGCTCACAGCAAACGGAACACCGAAAGATTTAGTTCTTGACAAAGATTATACAATCGCAAAGGTTGAGGAAAAATGGGCTTCTTGGAGCCGCTACACCTACACCATTAAGAAAGATTTGTTCAAGAATGACGGTACATATTCATTAAGTGTTTATTCTGTCGATGCAGCGGGCAATGTAAACGAAAATATTGAAGAATCAAAGAAAGCTGAGATTTCCTTCGGTGTTGACAAAACCAAGCCCGTTATCGTTCCGATAGACTTTGAAGATGGCAAACAGTATCCTGTTGAATCAAAAGAAGTTACTATCGAAATAAAGGATAACCTTAAATTAAACGGTGTAAAGATTTATCTTAACGATAAAGAAGTTAAGTATGAAAACGATGGCGAAACTTACAAGTTTTCTATCCCCGAATCTAATAGCAAACAAAGTGTAAGAATTGTTGCAACCGATGCTGCAGGTAACGAACATGAATTGTTTGTTAAGGATTTCCTCGTATCTACTAACATCTTTGCTCGTTGGTACAACAACACACCTTTGTTTATCGGTTCTATTATCGGTGTTGTAGTTATAGCAATAGGCATTATCGCTCTTATTCTGTTCCGTAAAAAGAAACAGGACGAAAAGTAATTAATTGTATTTTAAGTCTCGGCGGATAAAATTCCGCCGAGACAAAGTTGGAGGATTATATATGTATACAGAATTTATCATTATTTATGTGCTTTTAGGACTGGTTTTAGCAATTTCAATTTTCAATGCTGTAATGATATTTTTGCTGAAGAAGAACGGTGGCAGTATAGGAAGAACATATAATCCTACAATGAATTATTCTGCCCCAACAAATAATAATACGCTCAAAGAAACAGCGTATAACAATCAGCCAAGCGGCAATGTAGTGTTTTGTAAAAAATGTGCTTCTCAATTTGATTCAAGCGAAAGAGTGTGTCCTCGTTGCGGCACACCAAGATAAAACGAGTGAATGGCAGGTATTTATAGTGAAAACGATAAAAATTTTTTTATGCTGCCTAACGATAATATCAATTATGGGAGTTTGTGGTTGTATGGGAAAAGAAGATTACTCCAAAAAAATACTCAATGAGTTATCAAAAAAATACAATAAAGAATTTGAAATAGTGCAAATGACATATGAAGTAAGTGGCGAAAGAAAGAGTTTTTACCGTGCTGTTTGCAAAGAAACCGGAGATGATAGAACTTTTGTTGCTTACTATTATTTGGGCGATAGTGAAAGATTGTCTTCGGATAAAACAACTGATACAGAAGCAAATAATCGTGAATCCTTTTTTGTTGATGAATATGTAAATTTGTCTTTAAATCGTCAATATGAAAATTATTTTACAGAAAACTATAAAGAGGTATTGTTTGCAATTTCGGATATTGAGTTTTATGATCACATACTCTCGAAAGATGAAATGAAAAAAGGTTTGGAATATTGTATTTCAAATGAAGATTATAACACTCATTCAAAAATTTATTTGTTTATTAATTTCGTTATCTATGATTCTAACGCTTGCTCCGGCAGGCGTTTTTGCTGATGATAATGATACATACACCATCAACGGACACACATATGACAAGGTTAAAGGTTATGTCTTTGCTTCGGGCTCTGTTATATCAAACGGGTATTACGAAGTTCCGTTTTATTATACTGACGGGCTATTTGAAATCCCATCAACCGAATATGATGTTCACTTAGCAACAATGTCTATGGGGCTTGCGATAGCTGGCATGAGAACCAACTATTATGATTCTATGGAATATAGGCATGAGGTCACCAGAGATTATTTCACTATGATTGGTTGTTCTGATGAAAGCATTTATGTTAACAATGATTCTTTGACAGATTCATTATTCGAATCAA
>JAZUIT010000293.1:0-13177 GCA_045642385.1 Acutalibacteraceae bacterium | reverse complement strand
GGTGTTTTTTACTATTGACCGTTTTTACTGGACATGTTCATTTGCGGCAGGGGAATTTTTTTATTTGTTGTTATTTATAAAATCGTGGATTGCGAAGAAATCTTCACACGCCTGTGGCTTCTGATTTGGGTTTCTCAACAGTGCCGCCGGATGGAATGTACCCATAATTTTTCGTCCGTCAATGTCGAAAAATAACCCGTGCTGTTTTGTTACCATAAAATCCTTACCGATGTATTTTTTTGCGGCGACACGACCTAAGCATACTATCAGCTTTGGGTTAATAAGCCTTATTTGTTCATTGAGCCACAGCTCACAGGCTTCCTGTTCCTCGGGCAACGGGTCACGGTTTTTCGGAGGTCTGCACTTGACGATATTTGCGATATAAATATCTTTTCTTTCAAGACCTATCATATCAAGCATCTGGTCAAGCAGCTTACCGCCTCTGCCTACAAAAGGTTCACCCTGCAAATCCTCATTTTCACCGGGTCCTTCGCCTATGAACATAACATCGGTATTTTTATCACCCACACCGAAAACCACATTGGTTCTCGTGGAGCAAAGACCGCATTTTGTACATTTAAGACAATCGGCTTTGAGCCTGTCAAAATCATTATACATAATCTTATCCTTATAAAATCAGTGTAAAATTCTCACGGAAATTTTAAAGTTATATCCGTTAAAGGATTCGGGAGTATAGTTCAGGTTGATAACAAATTTTTTATGCTTGTCGGTTACATTGGAGCTGCCGTCAAGCTCTTTTGTCCAGTCATCCTCCCAAATACCCACGCTTCTGCCGTAAGACAGAGCATCCTCCAAGGGGACATCATCAAACATCAGAACATACAAAGTGCCGTCAACCATATTTTTGCTTGCTGTTTTCACATACTTACCTTCACCAAAATACGGTGCTATATAATTTAAAACTGAGGGAGGCCAGCCCTTTTTGTAGTTTTTAGCTTCCGTGGTTGTTTCGTTTGTAGTAACCAGGTCTTTATAATTTACCGTTTCGGAATATTCTTCAACAGGCTTTTTAACAGAACAGGAAGCAAGGGAAATAATACAAGCTGTTACGGTAACAAGGGATAAGGCTTTTACTGCGATTTTCAAAGCAATCATACCTTTCACAAATTATTTAAATAGCATAAGCAGGAAACCTGCGGCAACTGCCGAACCGATAACACCTGCAACATTCGGACCCATTGCGTGCATAAGGAGGAAGTTTGTGGGGTTGTATTTTCTGCCTTCATTTTGAGCAACTCTTGCCGCCATGGGAACAGCGGAAACACCGGCTGCACCGATAAGGGGATTAATTTTTCCGCCGGTAATAATATAGAGAATTTTACCGATAAGCACACCGCCTGCTGTGGAGAATACGAAAGCGGTAAAGCCTAAAACAACTATCTTAATTGTTTTCCACTGCAAGAAATCCGCACCGTTTGCAGTAGCACCAACGCAGACACCGAGCATAATAGTAACAATGTTCATCAAAGCGTTTTGTGCGGTATCGGAGAGTCTGTCAACAACGCCGCATTCTTTGAACAGGTTGCCCAACATAAACATACCGAGAAGCGGAACAACCGAGGGAAGAATGAAAGCAACAAGCACCAAAACTACGATGGGGAATATGATTTTTTCTGTTTTGGATACTTTTCTTAACTGCTTCATTTCAACCTTTCTTTCTTTTTCGGTTGTGAGAAGCTTCATAACAGGCGGCTGGATAATGGGAATTAAAGCCATATACGAATATGCCGCCAAGGCTATGGGAGCCAATAAATGGGGGGCTAATTTCGAGGTAAGGAAAATTGCGGTAGGACCGTCAGCACCGCCGATAATTGCGATTGAAGCGGCTTCGGCAGGTGTAAATTTCAAAAGTATTGCAATAAGGAATGCAATATAAATACCCAACTGAGCGGCGGCACCCAAAACAAGTGAAACGGGATTTGAAAGCAGAGGACCGAAGTCTGTCATAGCACCGACACCCATAAATATGAGGCAGGGGAAAATACTTGACTTAACACCGACATACAAAATCCTGAGAACACCGGATTCGTACCAGTGAGCACCCTTTACGGCTTCAACGCCGATAGCACCGAGCTGTCCGCCTGTAACATCCTGCATAATATCCGCACCGGGCATATTTGCAAGCAATATACCGAAAGCGATGGGAACTAAAAGCAGAGGTTCGAACTTTTTCTTTATTGCAAGGAAGAGGAAAACAAATGCAACTAAAATCATTACACCGTTTTGCCAGGTGAGGGTTGAAAAGCCGGAGCTTTCCCACAACCCTTTAAGTATTTCAATAATTAATGTCATGGTTCAGTCCTCCTGATTATAAAACGGCGAGAACTTCGTCTGTATCAACAACGGAGCCTTTGGAAACGAGAACCTGTTTAACTGTACCGCTTGCGGGAGCAACAATTTCATTTTCCATTTTCATAGCTTCAAGGATGAACAGAACATCACCTGCGTTTACGGACTGACCTGCGGAAATATTAACGGAAAGAATATTTCCGGGCATGGGAGATTTTACCGGTTCACCTGCAACAGCCGACTGTGCGGCAGGAGCGGCAGGAGCAGCGGCGGCAACGGGAGCGGCAACAGGTGCCGGTGCAGGAACAACCGCATCTGTAACGGAAGTGATAACTGCATCCGTTTCGGTAACATCAACTTCATAATTTTTACCGTTAAGTGTAACTACATATTTCATTTTATTTATCCTCCGATATAAGTTTAATGGAATTGAATTTAAGACGATTCAGGGGAACACCGCTTTTGTTGCTGACGATTGCCATAATAACGGCGGCTTCCTTTTCGCTGACATTTACAAGGTCAAGCGTACCCTGAGATGTAGTGTCCGGCAGGGGAGTACCTTTAATCTCCGGAACGGTCGGTTTGTCTTCGGTAATGGTAGCTTTTGCACCGGTTTTGGAAAGAATAGCACCCATAATTTTAACAAATGCCGCAATAATACCCAAGATTAAAAATACGACCAAAAATCCGATTAAGGAAAGTGTTAATGCTCTTGGCATTGTCATAGCACCGTCTGTGAATACCTCATAAAATATACCGCTTTTCATTATTCAACCTCCTTAATGGTGTAGGTGAATGTGTTGTGTTCCTTTTCCTCACGGGCTTTGAAGAAAGCTTCTGCCTGTGTGGGGAATGCGATATAGGAAAGTACATCCTCGTCACTTCTTGCAGTATCACCTAATTCTGCTTTTGTCTTTTCAAACAAAGGTTCAAGAGTATCTGCATAACGACCTTTAATTGGCTTTTCGTCACCTAAAATCTTTTTCTGGAGGTCTGCGTTGATTTTTCCGGGAGCTTTACCGTACTCACCCTTAACATAGTTTTTGATTTCGCTTGAAACATTCTTGTAACGCTCACCTGCAAGAACATTTGATGTTGCCTGAACGCCAACCATCTGGCTCATAGGTGTAACAAGCGGAGGATATCCGAGGTCTTCACGAACTTTTGGAGTTTCAGCCAAAACCTCAGGAAGCTTGTCAAGCTTTTTCTGTGCTGTAAGCTGTGCCACAAGATTTGAAAGCATACCGCCGGGAATCTGATAAACAAGTGCATCCGTAGCGGTGGACATAACAACGGGATTTAAAAGTCCGCTTTCAAGCGCCTTGGATTTAACGGGCTTGAAGAAATCGTTAATCTTCTTAACAACATCCATATCAAGACCGGTATCGAATTTCATCTGGCTCAATGTATAAGCCATAGTTTCCGTTGCAGGCTGTGAGGTACCGCCGGCAAATGAAGAAATAGCTGTGTCAATAACATCCGCACCGGCTTCTGCGGCTTTTAAAAGTGTCATAGCACCTAAGCCTGTCGTGCTGTGAGTGTGAACAATGATAGGAAGCTTAACGGCATCTTTTAAGGCACTTACAAGCTCGTATGATTCCTTGGGACTCATAATACCTGCCATATCCTTGATACAGATTGAGCTGACACCCATTTTTTCCATATCGGTTGCAAGCTTAACATATTTTTTAAGGTTGTGTATGGGGCTTAATGTGTAGCAGATTGTACCCGAAGCCATAGCACCGTTTTTAAGTGTTTCGTCAACGGCGACCTCAATATTTCTTATATCGTTAAGAGCATCGAAAATACGGATAATATCAATACCGTTTTTAATGCTCAATTCAACGAACTTGCGAACGACGTCATCGGGATAATGCTTATATCCCAAAAGATTCTGACCTCTCAAAAGCATTTGAAGCTTTGTATTCGGGCAGGCTTTTCTGATTTTTCTCAACCTTTCCCAGGGGTCTTCACCCAAATAACGAAGACAGGAGTCAAAGGTAGCTCCGCCCCAACATTCGAGGGAATAGTAGCCGGCTTTGTCAAGCTCCGGTAAAATGGGAGCAAAGTCCTCAAAGGGCATACGGGTTGCGATTAGTGATTGGTTTGCGTCACGCAAAACCGTTTCAGTGAACTTGATTTTCAATTTATTTTTACCTCCTAAGGTGTAATTTACTCTTTATGCACAAATTCTTTACCTATACTATTATAACCATTATTTGTCAAAAATCAAGGGTTTGACGGATATTTATGATTTTTATTTACTAAAATACGGTCCTTTAAAGGTTATTAATGAATGATTAATAATTAATAATGAATAATTGACGGTGGGCAAAGCCCACACCCATTGTAATTGCTTTATCAAAAAAATGTCACTGTGAGGGAGCTTGCGACCGCGGCAGTCCACTAAACAATGTGGAATGTTGAGTGTTGAATGTCAGCAGTTTTCTTCCGAAAACATCAAAATGGGTGTGGGTGAAACCCACCCTCAACTCCTCTCTCCTAATTCCTAACTCCTCACTGAATAAGCGGCTTGCCGCGCCGGCACTCGCAATAATAAAAAACACACCAATCACGGAACATCGTCCCGGATTGATGTGTTGACACCGTAACAAATATATTATAGAATATTTATGTCAAATTATTCCAAACAGTCTAAACCGTAATCCATCAGAAATTCATTTGTTTTCAAAAGGCTGTACTGCTTGTAAATGCAGAAAATTATCACACTGTCACGGGGGTCTCTCACATATAACTCCTTAACCTGAGCCAGAGCCATAAGCTTTTTCGTTTCAACCAGATTAAGCTCCATACCGAAAGCCATCATAATAACTTTATCCCGTGACGGATTTGTTTTTGTACCGTTAAAAATCTGATAGGCATAATTTTTATCAAGATTTGAATTACGGATAATTTTACTTTTTTTCAGCTTCTTTTCCGTTATGAGCAGGTTTATGTATTCTGTAATCGAAGAAAAGAAAAGCTCCGAGACTTCTTCTTTAAAAAATTCTTCATAAGATTTTTTCGATTTTAAAATGTTCATTAGTTCATCTGTTGATTTTCTCATAATTTCCCCCTGATTTTGTATTATAAGGTGGTGATACCGTGTATGAAATTCTGAAAGATTTTAACGAAACAACACATCTTGCAATAAATTCCGGCAAAGTTTATGTATTGAAAAAAATCTTTGTTGAAGATATTGAAATGTACAAAAAGCTTTCAAAAATCAGTAACGAAAATGTTATCAGAATTTACGAAACTACTTTAATTGAAAATGAGTTTTATGCGGCGGAAGAATTTGTACAGGGTATCACATTGGAAAAATATCTTTCCGAAAAAGGCAATCTTTCCGATGCCTTGACCTGCGAATTAATTAAACAGCTTTGTAACGGGCTGAAAGCAATTCACGACATAGGTATAGTTCACCGTGACATAAATCCGAACAATATTATGATTGACGAAAATAATACCTTAAAAATTATTGATTTCGGAATAAGCAGAATTAAAAAGAACGGCAAAACCACCGACACGCATCTGTTAGGGACTTACGGCTTTGCACCGCCTGAGCAGTACGGATTTTCGCAGACCGGCTTTGAAGCGGATATTTATTCCATAGGTGTGCTGATAAACTATATGAAAACAGGCTGTCTTGTAAATGAGAAAATTGACAAGGGAGTTTTTTATCCGATTATTACTAAGTGTACACAGATTGACAAAGCGAACCGATACAAAAATACGGAAGAGCTTGTTTCAAATTTGGATAAGAAATATAAAATCAAAAAAATAATCAGAAGTATTCCGGGATTCAGGCAGGGAAAGTGGTGGCACGAGGTTATTGCAATTTTGTATTTTCTTGTTGTCATTCTGATGTATGTCACATTTAAAAGCGAGGGAGCAAAATCAAGAATAAATGATTATATTGTTGTAACATTGTTTTTTGTTGCACCCGTACCTGTTTTAACAAATTTTGGTGACTGGCTCAATAGCTTTGAACTGACAAGAAATATGAAAAAATCGTCACAGCGAGTTTTACAAATTGCTATTGCAGCCGCTTTTGTAATTGCTTCCTTTTTCTTTATGTAAATTTTAATACGGACACGATTATTTTTGGTGTGCTGACAGCACACCATTTTGTTTTTTTGTGCTGTTATAATTTAGTAAATTAAGAAAAGGAGGTTTGCTAAATGGCAGACGAAATAAACAATCAGGTTGAGGTTCAGCAGGCAGTAACATCCGCATTGGAAGAACAGAAAAAGAAGAAACGCAAGAAAAAGTGGATAATTATCGGAATTATAGCGGCAGTAATAATTATAATTTGCATTGCCGCATCCACAGGAGGTGATTCCGATACAGAAAGCTCTGCAAACGCAGGACAGACAACAACAGCAATTTCCGCAAATGCACCAAAAGCGGAAAAGGGCAAAATCGGAGATTATGTTTGCACTATTAAATCCGCAACGGTATGTAATGACTGGGAGGGCAAAAATGCAGTAAAAATTACATATCTATTCAAAAATAATGCAAGCGAAGCGGAAAGCTTTGATATTGCGCTAAATGATGATGTATATCAGGACGGTGTAGGTTTAGAGGAAACATTTATTAATGATGACGATGATTTCTTTGTTGATGTTAAAATTAAACCCGGCACAACAAAGGAAGTATCCAAGGTATATGAACTCAGAGATACTACAACAAAGCTTGATATTGAAATAAGTGAGTTAATAAGTTTCAGCGATGAAAAACTTACATACAGCGTTAATTTAGGCTGAACTAAAAAATAAAATTATGCGGCGGTAAGAGATAACCTTTACCACCGCATTTTTATTATTTGTTCTCGTCTTCTCTCTGAGATTTTATATCCTTAACATTCTTTTTCGGCGGTGTAACCAGCTTTACACGGGCCATTTTTTTTCGCCTGTTTATTTTTACGCAAAGATAAATGTATCCTGCAATACAGATAATAGCTAAAATAATAATTATTTTGAAAACTGTTGAACGGAACATAGCTCCGAAAACATTGAAAACCGAAAGCAGAAAACTGCTGTGTATATCCTCGGAAACAGTAAGATTTACCGTACAGATAACATCGTTTCCGTAATAGACCTGAGCCTTTGCAATAACCTCACCTATTTTTACGGATTTATTGATTTTTTCCGGACTTGAATTAGGGAGAAGCTTAAAGCTCACCGAGTCTTCATCAATTCCCGAGGGAACAAGTGCTGAATAATCGTTATCTGCTACAAGTGATGCGTGGTCGGTTTTCCATGAATTTGTAACGGGAATTTCGGAAATAATCTGTCCCTGAGAAACAACTGTACGCAGTTTTATATTGTCGAAAACCCACTCAAACAGGTGACGGCAGTCAATCAAAGCACAGTTATCCTCTTCGTTGTCATTATCCACATCCTGTGACGGACCTTTCATAACAACGGTAACATAGTTGTAACCGTCCTTCTGTGCAACCGAAGCAACACATTTTCCCGAATTATCCGTTGCACCCGATTTGATACCCTTTGCATACTGAAAATAATATCCGGGGTAGTAATAATTCAGCAGGTAATTTGTGGAATAAATATCCCTTTCTTCACTTTTGTTGGTTTTGGGGATGGTGTGTTCTATTTCGCTGACTATTTTCATAAATTCCGTATTTGAAGCAGCTTTTTTTACAAGCAGAGCAACATCGGAGGCAGTAGTATACTGACCCTCGGCATCAAGACCGTGCGGATTTTTGAAAACCGTATTTTTACAGCCTAAGCTTTTTGCAAGTGCATTCATTTTTGAAGCAAAGCTACCCTCGGTTTTTCCAACATATTCAGCTAACATGGCGGCGGCATCCGTAGCACCGGATATGAGCATACAGCAAAGCAATTCCCTGATGCTTATTTCCTCACCGGGGACAAGGTTTGCAATTATACTGTATGTTCCCAAAACGGAATCACAGGCAGACTGAGTGACGGTTACTTTTTCATCAAGATTTTTACAGGACTGCATAACCACCAGAGCCGTTGCGATTGCCGCAAGTGAAGCAGGGGCGCATTTTTTATCGGCGTTTTTGGAAATAATCACTTCATCGTTATCCAAGCTTTTGACAATATATATGTCCGAGTAGGTTTCAATGTCGGGAGTATAGGAGGCAAACACCGTATTTGTCAACACAGCTAAAAGAATAATTAAACAAGATATAAATTTTATTGTTTTATGCATAGACAAAACCCCACTAAGTGTAGTATTATATATAACAGATAATAGTATAACATATTTTGAGAAAAAATCAACGAAAAATTAAGGGGGATGTGCAAAATGGTTTTTGTCACGGGAGATACCCACGGCGACATAAAGCGTTTTTCAAGCTCCGCATTAAAAGGACTTACTGAGAATGATACGATTATTGTCTGCGGTGACTTCGGCTTTATATGGGACAACAGCAGAGAAGAACAGAGTAAATTAAAAAAGCTTGCCAAGAAAAAGTATACAATATGCTTTGTTGACGGAACTCACGAAAATTTTGAACGGCTGATGCAGTACAAGGAATGTGAGTTTAAGGGCGGCAAAGCACATAAAATAGCCGACAATATTTATCATTTAATGAGGGGACAGATTTTCACCATTGAGGGAAGACAGATTTTTACAATGGGCGGCGGTGAAAGTCCGGATATTGATTACAGATTTGATAACGATACCTGGTCAAAATACGAAATTCCCTCAGCGGAGGAGCTTAAAGAAGGTGCAGAAAATCTCGAAAAATACAAATGCCGTGTGGATGCTATAATTACGCACGAGCCTCCTGTACAAATTAAAAGCTTCCTGAATTTACAGGACGAAAATGAATCCTTAAAGGTCACGGGTCTTAATACTTATTTACAGGAGTTAGGAAAGTCATGTAAATTCGACAAGTGGTTTTTCGGCAGTATGCACATGGACAAGTTTGTTTCAAATTCCTATGTTGCATTATTCCGAAATGTCATTAATTTAAGAACAGGGGAAGTTTTGAGTGATTGACGGATTATTTTTTGCATGGTATAATATATTGATTATTTATTGATTTTCGGAGGGTCTGTTATGAACAAAAAGTATTTTGCAGTTATTGCGGCAACACTTGCTTTTGCAACGGTGTTTGCAGCTTGTACAAAAAGATATAATGATGACCGTATTTTAGTGGACAGCGAGGGTAATACACATATTCTTGCAACCAATGCAGAGGGTGAAACAATGCAGGATGAGTACGGTAATATTGTTGAGGTTATTACCGATGATAAGGGTAAAGAAGTAGAAGATAAAGCCGGTGAACAGCAGACTCAGGGTGTCACATATCCGGATTTGCTTACTAACGGCAATATTGTTCAGAACAAGTTTATAAAGCTCGAAGTCCCCGACGGTTGGGAACAGATAGGCAAGCTTAATATTTTGCTCAGCAATAAGGATTTTGATGCAAAGATTCAGTTTCTTATAAATGAAGATAAGAGCATTGATAAGGTATTATCGGAATATATTTTAAACGGTCAGGAGCTTAAAAAGCAGGTTAATAAAAAACTTGAAAAATTCAATATGAGTAATAAAGAAGTTACCATCGGCGGTAAAAAAATGACAAAAATTGTCTGGGAAATTACTTCCAAGAAAGAATATGTCGACGAAGGCTCGGCACAGTCGTGGATACAAAATGTTTATTTGTATTCTGACGGCAAGAATACATACAACTATGCATCCTACATTTCCGCAGCCGATAGGGATAAGGTCGATTTTGACAAGATAGTGGCATCAGTAATATATAAGTAACAGGAGGACAGAAAAAATGTTGTTTTCACAGGATATAGGTATCGACTTAGGTACTGCCAATACCCTTGTTTATGTAAAGGGTAAGGGAATTGTAATTGATGAACCCTCCGTTGTTGCGGTTGATACTACTTTAAATCCGCCCAGGGTTGTGGCAGTGGGCAAGGAAGCAAAGGAAATGATAGGCAGAACACCCGGCTCCATAACTGCCGTTCGTCCTTTAAAGGACGGAGTTATTGCGGATTTTGATATGGCGGCGGATATGCTTCGTGCATTTATTAAAAAAGCTCTCAACGGCGCATCATTTTCCAGAGCGAGAGCGTTGGTATGTATTCCGTCAGGTGTTACTGAGGTTGAACGCCGTGCGGTAAGGGATGCGGCAAAGGCGGCAGGTCCGAGATTTGCAAGTCTTATTGAAGAACCGCTGGCGGCGGCTTTCGGTGCAGGGTTACCTGTAATGGAAGCAAAGGGAAGTATGGTTGTGGATATCGGCGGCGGTACGGCTGAGGTTGCCGTGGTTGCTTTGAGTGATATTGTTACATCCCGTTCCGCAAGGGTTGCCGGCGATACATTTGACGAGGCAATTATCAATTATGTAAAGAAAAAATATAATCTGTTAATCGGTGACAGAACAGCCGAGGATATAAAAATAAAAATCGGTTCCGCATACAAGCTTGACGGAGAAGAAGCCGTAACCGTTAAGGGAAGAAATCTTGTGGACGGTCTTCCCAGGCAGATTGATATTACTTCGACCGAGGTTCGCGAGGCTTTGTCGGAGCCTGTTAATCAGATACTTGATGCCATAAAGGAAACGCTCGAAAAAACTCCTCCCGAGTTGGCTGCGGACATTATGGAACAGGGAATTGTACTTACGGGCGGCGGTTCACAGCTCAGAGGTCTTGACAGGCTTATTGCGATTGAAACAAAAATTCCCGTCCGTCTTGCAGAAAGACCCCTTGAATGTGTTGTATTGGGAACGGGTATGTGCCTGAACAGTAAGAGTAAGGATTAAGAATTATTATGCGTGCTTTTTTCAGAAGTAGAAAATTTAAAATTTTTATTGCTGTGATTGTAATTCTTTTTATTTCAAGTACGGTGTCTGCTTTTGTTGCATCAAAGTCTGCCGTAACAACCTCGGTGGGCGGTACGGTACTTAACCCGGTGCAAAGGGTTGCGGTATTTATTTCACAGAAGGCATCCGGTGTGTTTGCCGGTTTTCGTTCAAAGAAAAAGCTTGAAGCAGAGCTTGAACAAAATAAAGAGCTTTTGAATGAATACCGTGAAAAGCTTGTTGATTACCAGAATATGAAGAAAAAAGTTGCCCTGTATGAGGATATGGTGGAATACAAGGAAGAAAAACCGAATATAAAAACCGTTGCCGCTGCAATAAGCGGACGAAATGCGGCTGATAAATTCGGTTCATTTACAATCAATAAGGGAAAAACAAGCGGAATAAAGGTCAACAGCCCGGTGATTTACGGAAAAAATCTTGTCGGTGTTGTAAAATCCGTTAAGCTTAATTATTCCGTTGTGCTTACGGTATATGACCCACAGGTAAAAATCAGTGTGTACGATGTTTCCGCACAGGAGTCCTCGCTTCTTGAAAATTCCATTGAAACCGGTTCGGAGGGATTGTGTCAGATACCGAGCTTAGGCAGAAAATCCGCAATGACGGTTGGGGATTTTGTATGCACAACAGGTATAGGAAATGTTTTCCCGAGAGATTTATTTATCGGTGAAATTTCCGAGCTTCGGGATAACGAGGATACTATTTCACGAAGTGCGGTTATAAAGCCGTTTGTTGATATTTCGCAGATAACTAATGTCTTTGTCGTAACAGAACATTGAGGATTTTTTAATGAATTTGAAAATAAAAACCACAGAGTTTGAAACTGATAAAAAGCCTTTGATAATAAGGCGTTGTATTTTTGCCGCAATAATTTTAGTTGTTGCGGTGTTGCAGAATACGGGAATTTTTCCGCCGAGGATTTTTTCGGTTGCAACAATTCCGCTTCTTCCGTTAGCTGTTTGTATCAGTATGTTTGAAAGAAGCTGGTTCGGTGTTCTTATGGGAATTGTTGCCGGTGTTTTCTGCGATACCACCCTTGCAGGCGGTGACGGATTTTTTGCAATTTATTTTGCAATAATCTGCTTTTTAACAAGCGTACTTATTACAAGAGTTATGAGAAATAATTTTTTATGCGCTCTTTTAATCGGTTCTGTTGCCTGCGTGGGCGGAGCAGTAATCTACTGGCTGAAATTTTATGTGGTTAAGGGCTACGGATTTTCACTTATTTTTTCATATTATCTGCCGTCCGCAATTTATGCAATAGTTTTTATTCCCGTATTTTACTTTATAATAAGAGCAATTTTCGGAAAATATTTAACGGAAAAGATTTAAAATGTCAGAAAAGAAATTGAAAATCAGAAACAGAATAATTTTCGGAATTTTCTGCGGTATTCTTGCAGTTTTTGTAGGGTGCCTTGTTAAAGTACAGCTTGTCAGCGGTGCCGAGTATTCGCGTGAAGCGGAAAAGGTGCAGGGCAGTATTGTAAAGGTGAAAGCGGCAAGAGGGGAAATTCTTGACAGAAACGGCATACCGCTTGTCAGTAACAGGCAGGGTTATGCTGTTAATTTTTCTTATGCTTCTTTCCCCGATGAAGAAGATGCGAAAACCCGTAATGAAATAATATATAAAGTGATAAAGCTTTTCAGAGCAAAAAAACAGGAATGGATTGATACACTTCCTATTGTTGTCCGTGACGGAAAATATGTTTTCAAAGCTGACAGCAGTACGGAAACTGCATATCTGAAAAGCACGGATATGCTTAATATGAATGAATATGCCACGGCAAAAAACTGTATGGATGTTATGATTAAGGAATATGAGCTGTCCGGATATTCTATGGCAGATGCCCGTGATATTGCTTCCGTATATTACAATATGAAAAGGATGCTTTTTTCATCTGATACACCGTATACATTTGCGGAAAATGTCCCCGAAAGTATTGTTGCGATTATTGAAGAAAATCCCGAGAAATATCAGGGAGTGGAAATTGAAACTTCCCTGTACCGTGAATATAATGACGGAACTTT
>JAZUIT010000292.1:0-4223 GCA_045642385.1 Acutalibacteraceae bacterium | reverse complement strand
AATTAAGAATGAAGAATTAAGAATTGACGGTGGGTTTCACCCACACCCAATTTCATTTATTTTATCAAAGCTATATATATTTTTTACAATGACATTTTGCTTTGCAAAATGCACCTCAACTCCTCATTCCTCACTCCTAACTCCTAACTTAAATAAAATTTATAATTTTATTTGTTAAGGTCGTCTGCGGCTCTGCGTGTAGCTGCTATCATTTCATCAATCATTGCAATCGGGTCATCCGCATTCATAATACCGGATGCCGCACCTGCCGCCTCGGAACCTGCCATAATAAAATCATAAACCTGCTGGCCGTTAGTAATACCTGCCGCCTGTTCAACAAGAATATCGGGATAAATTTCCTTGATAACCTTGATTGACTCTTTAACAAATCCCATATCACTTACACCGCCGCCTGTTCCGCCGATAAGCTCGGAGGGCTCGGGATTAATAATATCGGGATGAAGCTGGGCAATAGCCTTTGCTTCCGCTATTGTATCGGCACAGGCAAATACAAGCATATCAAGCTCGTTTGCTCTGTCGATAGTTGCCTTAATCTGAGGCACGGACATCGGTTTTTCGCAGTGATTAACAACTACACCCTCTGCACCTGCGGCTTTTAAAGCCTCGGGGAGAATATCAGCCATACCTCTGCCGGGACGAAGCGTATCCATATAAGGTGCAAGTACAATAAGATGCTTTGTATTTTCAACTATTCTGCGGATTTCAACAGCAGGAGTTATAAACAATACATCTATGTCATATTTTTCAGCCGCTTTATCAGCCGCCAAAGCATATTCAAGCACCTTGTCGCCGTAAATATAATTCTTTGTACCTATTTCAAAATAGGGAGTTCTTATTTTTCTTTTCATTATCTTTTCAACTGGAGCGTGTAATGCACGTCGTCACCTTTCTCTTCATCTGTAAACTTATGGAGTGTATCAATTGTTTCACCGTTGTTCCACTTGCGGTCTTCTATTTCCTCAGTTGTACCCATTACGGTAATGTTAAGCTGTCTGTGACGGGCGCGAACATGGTCCCAGTCAACAAAGTAAATATGTGCAAACTCGCCGCCGTCAAGTACGCCGTCTTTGATTGTCATTGTTTCGCTTCTGCCGAAGAAAACTGAACGCAAATGTCCGTCTGTATTCATACTTGTGAAATCACCGGGTTCATTTACAAATCTGCCGAACTTTGCATGGATGGGTCCGGGGTGACGGTACTGATGTTCCTCTGCAAAATCGGGAATCATCTTCCTCATAATATCGAGTAAATCGTGCTGTAAATATTCAAGGTCAAATGAATCTATATCATGTGAACATTCCTGAATCATTACTGAACAGGTCGTATGATGAGATGCAATGCATACTGTACCGTTCTTTACTCCTGATGCTTCTACAATCTCCAAAACTTCCTTGGATACATCGTGGAATGTAGGTATCCATCCTCTTGACTGTAACTCTAACTCTTTCTGATAAACTTTAAATTCCATAACTTTTTTCCTCCGTTATATAAATTTTTTTATTTGTTAAGTCTTTCTCCCACAGCTCCGCCTGGATGAATGACTGCAAATTGCTCATTTTTGAAATCAGTTTCTTCAAGTAACGCAGTAGTCAGGGTGTGGAAAATCACACACAATGCCGTCGAAGATGTTGTACCCTGAGAGTTGTATTTGTCGGTTTCGCGGTTTACATACTGCTCCAAAACAACATCCGCACCTACTGCTAACTCAGATGAAAGATTTTCCGTAATTGAAATTACATTAATACCTTTCTTTTTGCATATATCAAGAATAGGTAATAATTCCTTGGTCTTGCCGCCTCTGGAAGCGAAAACCATTACATCACCCTTCTGCAAAAAACCGGTTGCACCGTGAACCGCTTCGGCAGGAGATATAAATCTCGCCGGCTGTTCAATACAGCAAAGCAGATGTGCCAAATGCTGACACATAATACCGCTGTGACCGCAGCCGCAGGTTCCGATTCTCTCAGCATTTTTCAAAAGCTCAACCGCCTTGGAAAAAGCTTCCTCGTTAAACCTGTTTTCCATTTCTTTGATACATTCATACTCAATCTGATAAACATTTTTTCCCTGTTCAATTGATTCTTTTTTCATTATTTTCACCACCAAAAACAAACAAAACCTGATTTTCGGGCAAAATTATTCCCAAAAAATCCTATCCGAAACATTATAACACATATTTTAAAAAAAAGATAGATATTTTTTTAATTTTCTCTTGATTTACAGAATAAATTATAATATAATAGTACCAAAGTTAATTATTTCTAAGCGATGCTTGCAGGGAATACGATTTTTCGTGCCGAAGGAGTAACACTCTCAGGTGTTCCGTCAGGAATGAGGACTGCAAGTTGATAGAACTTTGGAGAAGCTCATTTCACATGGGTGCCGAAGGTGAAAGCATTTTGTGCGAATCTCTCAGGCAAAAGGACAAAGTATTAACCCTGTTTTCGGGATTTTACGGTGTATTCTATGTGAGGGATGCACCGTTTTGTTTTATATTTTAAAGAAAAGGAGAAAAGTAATGGAAAAAATTACCGCATTTAATGATGTAATCAATTCATTTGTATGGGGAAAAGGAGTATGGCTGTTAATTGCCGCTGGTATTCTGATGACATTACTGACTAAATTCTTCCAGATTTCTCACTTGGGCGAATGGTGGAAAAACACAGTAGGCAGTCTTTTCAAAAAAGATGTCATCAGTCACAGTAAGGATAAAGCCTCTATCTCCCCCTTTCAGGCTCTTTGTACGGCACTTGCCGCAACGGTAGGTACAGGTAATATTGCCGGTGTTTCCGCCGCAATATGCGTAGGTGGTGCAGGCGCTGTATTTTGGATGTGGATTGCCGCGTTCTTCGGTATGATGACTAATTACTCCGAAAATGTTTTGGGTATTTACTATCGCCGCAAAAACAAAAACGGCGAATGGTCCGGCGGAGCTATGTATTATCTTCAAGACGGTTTAGGCGGCATAAAGGGCTTCAAGACAATAGGAAAAATCCTCGCAATAATTTTTGCATTCTTTGCAATGCTCGCATCCTTCGGTATCGGAAGTATGGGACAGGTAAATAAAATTGTCCTCAATGTGGAAAATGCTTTCCCCGTAAAAAAATGGATGGATACAATTGTTTTCGGTGAAGTAAATCTTTACAGATTAATTTTAGGTATTATTATAATGGTTTTGGTTGCCGTTATTGTTTTAGGCGGACTAAAAAGAATTGCCGGCTTTGCGGAAAAAATAGTTCCCGTTATGATTATCCTCTTTGTTATCGGCAGTCTTATAATTATCGGCATAAATTATGCAAACATTATTCCGGCAATTAAAGCTATTTTCGTCAATGCATTTAAACCTATTTCGGTTTTAGGCGGCGGTGTGGGATTTGTTATCAGCACCGTTATGACTCAGGGCTTTAAGCGTGGAGTTTTTTCCAATGAGGCAGGCTTGGGTTCTTCCGTTATGGTTCACTCAAATTCAAATGTTAAGGAACCCGTTAAACAAGGTATGTGGGGAATTTTTGAAGTATTCGCAGATACTATGGTTGTTTGTACAATGACCGCTCTTGTTGTTCTTACATCCGGTGTTTATGACCTTGCAACAGGTAAAATAATGGATGGTACAACGGATGCCACTCTGGTAGCTTCCGCATTTGATAAGTTCTTCCCCTGGGGCGGTGTCGGTGCAAAATTTGTTGCAATTGCAATGTTCCTGTTTGCGTTTACAACAGTTCTCGGCTGGTCACATTACGGCTCAAAGGCATGGGAATATATTTTCGGTTCAAAAACAACAGTTATCTACAAAACTATACATACAATTACAACCGTTTTCGGCGCATTATTAACATCTACACTTGCATGGGATATTTCCGATACCTTCAACGGTCTTATGATGCTCCCAAACCTTATCGGTGTTATTGCAATGTCCGGCGTTGTAATGAAAATTACGAAGAATTATATAGACAGAAAGAAACGCGGTAAAAAAATAGAGCCCATCCTGTCCTTTGATAAAAAGACACAGGATGAGCAGTATGCACAAATGATAGAAGACGGAGAAATTTAATAATTCTTATTTAAAAATACATCAAATTTATTTAATCAGTGTAAATGCCGCAAAGCCCATTGGCGGAATATCTGTTTTGAAATTAACTGTATTTCCGTCAATTTCGGCTTCACAGTTAAGACATTCAATTTTTGAAAACTTATCGGCAATA
>JAZUIT010000291.1:0-10098 GCA_045642385.1 Acutalibacteraceae bacterium | reverse complement strand
GATATGCTTGTTGAATCAGTAAATGATGGACCATTTACTTTAGTACTCGATAGCAAGGAGTTATTCGAATGAAAGTTTTATTAGGATTATCTGGTGGTGTTGATAGCGCTGTTGCAGCTTATCTTTTACTTAAACAAGGATACGATGTAACTGGCTGTTTTATGCGTAACTGGGACGCCCTTGCTGAGGGTGATTATCTTGGAAATCCTACAATCAACAATTCACAATGTCCTCAAGAAAAAGATTATGATGACGCAACAGCTGTAGCTAAAAAGCTCGGAATCAAGTTCATTAGAATTGACTATATTAAAGAATATTGGGACAATGTTTTCTCTTATTTAATAAGAGAATATGAGTGTGGAAGAACCCCAAATCCTGATATTTTCTGCAATAAATACATTAAATTCGGTCCTTTCTTAAAATATGCAAAAGCGGAATAAAAGGCTTTTGCTATATAATTAAAAATGCCGTCCGAAATCATCGGGCGGCATTGTAAGTAAGGTTATTAAATCTACAGTAAAATTGCATAGTAATCATATCATAAATTGTCGGATTATGCAATATGTTTTATGCCAAAATATACCGAAATTCAAGAAAAATTGCAAAAAATAGCGAGGTCAAAACCCCGCATATATTTTCGCTTTATGGCTTAGTATTATTGGTGTCGGGATAAAAGCAGTTTATGATGATTTTCTTTTTGCTTTTGGCATAAGTGTAGGCGAGGGCCGTTCCGCTTTTGGGTTGGTAGTCGCAAGAATCCGAACTACACCCATAACAGCGTTTTATTTTGTTTTAAAAAAAACAATTCTTTTATTGCATTTTGTCCGCGAGTGGTGTACAATTACATCATAATAATTTTTAGTATTGAGGGTATGATTATGCAAAACACTATGTGGGCACTTGTCAAAGACCGTCCGGAAGAGGGACTTACTATGAAGAAGGTAGAGATACCCGAAGTAGGTCACGGAGAGGTTAAAATCAAAATACATAAAACTGCGATATGCGGTACAGATGTTCATATCTGGCTTTGGAATGAATGGGCACAGGAAACGATTAAACTCGGCACTACCGCGGGACACGAATATGTGGGCGAAATCGTCGAGATAGGCGAAGGCGTTGAAAACTTAAAAATAGGTGAAACCGTTTCCGGCGAAGGGCATATCGTTTGCGGTCACTGCCGCAACTGCCGTGCGGGTAACGGTCATCTATGCAAATTTACAAAGGGCGTAGGCGTAAACCGAAACGGCGCGTTCGCCGAATATCTTGTTATACCGGCGACCAACGTTATTAAAACTTCACCGAAAATTCCCGAAGAGTTATATTCTATTTTCGATCCGTTCGGGAACGCCGCGCATACCGCGCTTTCATTTCCCACTCTGAGTGAGGATGTACTGATAACCGGCGCGGGTCCTATAGGAATTATGGCGGCGGGTATTGCCAAGTTTTCAGGTGCGCGGCACGTGGTGATAACCGATGTGAACGATTATCGCCTTGAACTTGCAAAAAAATTCGGCGTTATAACCGTTAACACAGCCAAAGAGGACTTAAAAAAAGTTATGAAAGACCTCGGTATCGTTGAGGGCTTTGATGTGGGTATGGAAATGAGCGGTAACAGATTTGCGCTCGCACAGCTTATTGATTCCATGGTGACCGGCGGTCGAATCGCGCTTCTCGGTATTCAGAACCGCAATCTGACGGAAATCCCGATAAACACAATTATTTGGAACGGACTTAAAATAAAAGGCATTTACGGGCGCGAAATGTATGAAACATGGTATAAAATGGCGGCGTTGGTTGAAGCCGGATTCCCTCTTGATAAAATCATAACCCACAGATTTGATATTAAAGATTATAAAAAAGGCTTCGAAGCAATGATTTCCGGAAAATCCGGGAAAGTCATACTCGACTGGAGCAAAGTAAATGAGATAAAGGAGAATTGTTATGAATAAGAATGATGCGTTATCTTTTTATCGCAAGTCACTCACCGAAATTGAAGCGGCGGGAGTAAAAAAGAACGAGCGGATTATTACTACGCCGCAGTCCGCACATATTTTTGCGGACGGTAAAGAGCTGCTTAACATGTGCGCCAACAACTATCTGGGTCTTGCTGACAACAAAGAACTTATTGAAGCGTCTAAAAAGGCTTATGATGAATACGGCTACGGTCTGGCGTCCGTTCGTTTTATATGCGGAACACAGAATATACATAAGAAACTTGAAGAAAAGGTATCCGAATTTTTCGGCACCGATGATACAATCCTTTACTCTTCGTGCTTTGACGCCAACGGTGGTCTTTTTGAAACGCTTCTCGGCAAAGACGATGCCGTCATATCTGACGAACTCAATCACGCTTCGATAATAGACGGAGTCCGCCTTTGCAAAGCCGCCAGATACCGTTATAAAAACAACGATATGGCGGATCTTGAAGCAAAACTTATCGAGGCGGACGAAAACGGCGCCGGAATAAAGCTTATTGCAACAGACGGTGTATTCTCCATGGACGGTATAATAGCCGACTTAAAGGGCGTATGCGATCTGGCTGATAAATACGGCGCACTTGTAATGATAGATGATTCGCACGCTTCCGGATTTGTGGGTAAAACAGGAAGAGGCGCCGCGGAGTATTGCGGCGTGCTTGACAGGATAGATATAATTACCGGCACTTTCGGCAAGGCGCTCGGCGGTGCTTCCGGCGGATTTACAACCGGTCGTCAGGCGATAATTGACCTGCTTCGCCAACGCAGTCGTCCGTATCTTTTTTCTAATACTCTTGCGCCGGCGGTCGCCGCGGGGACCATTGCGGCTCTTGATATGTTAAGCCGTGATACATCGCGCCGTGATTATCTTGAAAGCATAGTCGCTGACTATCGCAAGGCATTGGTTGATGAGGGATTTGATGTAATCCCCGGAACACATCCTTGCGTGCCTGTTATGTTTTACGATGAGCATCTGGCAGCTAAAATGGCTGAAAAGTTATATGAACTCGGTATTTATGCGGTATCCTTCACATATCCGGTGGTTCCGAAGGGTAAAGCGCGCATCCGCACCCAGGTTTCAGCCGCACACACAAAGGAAGATCTTGAGTTTGCCGTTAAATGCTTTGTTGAAGCTCGACGCCAAATAGAAGGCAAATAATAATGTGGGGGTATTGATTATGAGCAAATTAAAACGCACACCGCTTTACGATATTCATGTTTCGGCGGGCGGTACCATGGTTGATTTCGGCGGATGGGAAATGCCTGTTCAATATCCTACCGGCATCGTTGCCGAGCACCTTTACACCCGTAGTGATTGCAGTCTTTTTGACGTATCGCATATGGGCAGAATTTTGGTTGAAGGTGCGGAAAGACTCAAGTATCTGCAGTATGTTCTTACCAGTAATGTTGAGGCGCTTACTTTGAATTCGGCGCAATACTGTATAATACCGAATGAAAATGGCGGCGCCGTAGACGACGCGTATCTTTATATGTTCAGTGAAGATAAATACCTGCTTGTGGTAAACGCCTCAAATAAGGATAAAGACCTTGCGCATTTGTTGCCGATTGCCGAAAAATTCGATGTAAAATTAACCGACATATCTGATGAGTACGCTGGTATTGCCGTACAAGGACCTTTAAGCAGAAATCTTTTAGAGGAGCTTGCCGGCGGAGAACTTACCGCACCTAAGAAAAACGCTTGCGCTACGGTAAGTTTAGAAGGTCACACAGCCAGACTGGCAACCACGGGTTATACCGGTGAGCCGATAGGGTATGAGGTTTATATGAAAAACGATGACGCCGTATGGCTCTGGAACCGACTTGCCGGCATGGGTGCAAAACCCGCGGGGCTTGGCGCGCGTGATACATTAAGACTTGAAGCATCGATGCCTTTATACGGTCATGAAATGGGAACAGATCCTTCCGGCAAGGAAATGCCGATATATGCCGTGCCCCTGGCAAAATTTGCCGTTAGTTTTTCTGAAAATAAGGGAGATTTTATCGGTAAAGAAGCTTTGAGCAAGCAGTTTGAAGCATATACCCGCATTATAAACAAAGATTTCAGCGATATAACTGTTTTGCCTAAACGCATTATGCCGGTTTGTCTTATTGACCGCGGCGTTATTCGTGGCGGTATGACGGTATATAAGGACGGCGAGGAAGCAGGCTGGATAACTTCCGGCACGATGATCCCGTATTTTGATTTTGAGGATGAATTTGAAACAAGCAAAGTAGGAAAACGATCTATCGGTCTTGCGTACCTTTCTTCGCCGATTCAGCGAGGCGAGTTTGTTGAAGTGGATATACGGGGCAGGCGTCTTAAAGCGGTAATTCCGCAAACTCATATGAGTGCCAAGAATCCGCCCTATGTTCATCCCGTTGTTTGGAAAAAAACCAAATAACAAACAATCGATTAAATATCGATGTAATAATTAAAACACATTAAACGGAGGTATTTTTATGAATTTTCCAAAGGAATTAAAGTATTCAAAGGACCATGAGTGGGTAAAAACCGAAGGCGAAACCGCAATTATCGGTATTTCCGATTTTGCGCAGGACGCTCTGGGTGATATAGTTTTCGTCAATTTGCCTGAAGCGGGCGATGAAGTTGTCGCAGGTGAAGTGTTTGGTGATCTGGAATCGGTTAAGGCGGTCTCGGATATGTTGTCGCCCGTTTCCGGTACAGTTGCGGCTGTAAATGAAGAACTGGCAGACACTCCCGAAATCCTCAACAACGATCCGTACGGAGCTTGGATAATAAAGGTTGAAGGCATAACCGATATTGAGGACCTTATGGACGCTGACGCTTACGCCGAGTTCTGCAAGGAGGATTAGTATATGGGAAGTTATGTGCCTTCCACAGATAAGGAACGGCAACAGATGTTAAACGCCATAGGGCTCGGTAGTTTCAGTGAATTGTATAAAGACGTTCCGGGTGAAATGTACTTAAGCGATGGATTAAATCTGCCCGCCGGTATGAGTGAGCTTGAAGTGCGTCGCAAAATCTCGGCCATGGCGGATAAAAACACAGTGTTTAAAACTATACTCCGCGGTGCCGGCGCGTATGATCACGTAATACCGAGTATTGTTTCATATATCCCTGCTAAAGAAGAGTTTTTGACCGCATATACACCGTATCAGGCGGAAATGAGTCAGGGCATTTTACAGTCAATATTTGAGTATCAAACCATGATGTGCGAACTCACCGGAATGGATGTTTCAAACGCTTCGGTTTATGACGGCGCGACCGCCGCCGCTGAAGCCGTTGCCATGTGCCGGGACCGTAAGCGGACGGTAACGCTAATTTCAGGCGCTTCACATCCCGACACCATTCAGACGGTGAAGACCTACTGTTACGGTAAAAACAGCGAATTAAAGATTGTGCCGGTTAAAGACGGCAAAACAGATATTGATGCGCTTAAAAAAATGCTTACCGACGATGTTGCCGGCGTGTACATTCAGCAACCCAACTTTTTCGGCCTTTTTGAAAACGCAGAAGAGATAGGCGAAGCGGTACATACGGCAGGCGCCGCATATATAATGGGGTGCAATCCCGTTGCGCTCGGCATAATGAAAACGCCGCGGGAATGCGGCGCCGATATAGCTGTCGGCGAGGCTCAGCCGCTTGGTTTGCCGCTTGGCTTCGGCGGTCCTTATCTCGGGTATATGACCTCAACTGATAAATATATGCGTAAACTGCCGGGTCGTATTGTGGGCGAAACGGTTGACGCAAGGGGTAATAAAGCGTATGTTTTGTCTTTGCAGGCGCGTGAGCAGCATATACGCCGCGAAAAGGCAAGCTCAAATATTTGTTCCAACGAGGCATTATGCGCTTTTACTGCCGGATTATATCTCTCTGTTATGGGCGCAAAAGGTTTGGCGGATGTTGCGACTCAGTCTATGAGCAAGGCTCATTATCTCGCGGCTCAGCTGTGTAAACTTCCCGGTGTTTCTCTTAAATTCAGCGGCGGGTTTTTCCATGAATTTGTAACTGTTATTCCCAAAGCCGACGAGGTATTATCCGCGCTTGAATCAAACGGCATTCTCGGCGGACTGAATATTGACGGCGATATACTGTGGTGCGCTACCGAAAAGGTATCAAAAGCAGAACTCGATAAAGCCGTTTCAATTGTAAAGGAGGTGCTGGCATAATGAAACTGGTATTTGAAAAGAGCATATCCGGTCGGGGATGTTCGATATTGCCGGCATGCGATGTAGAAACCGTATCTCTTCCTGCAAATCTTTCACGCGGGGAACCTCCTGTGCTTCCTGAAATGGCGGAGGTTGATATTTCACGCCATTATACCGAATTGTGCGGTAATGTTCACGGAGTGAACTCCGGATTTTATCCGCTGGGTTCATGCACAATGAAATACAATCCGCGAATAGACGAGGAAATGGCGGCACTGCCGGGATTCACATCGGTTCATCCGCTGGCTCCTTCCGATACGGTTAAAGGATGCAAAGAAGTTTTTGATACGGCTAAGAAGTATCTTTTAGAAATCTTTGGTATGGACGACTGTACATTTCAGCCCGCAGCCGGCGCTCACGGTGAATTTACCGGTGTTATGCTTATAAAGAAGTATCACGAAAGCCGCGGCGATGCGGACAAGCGCACAAAAATCATTGTTCCCGATTCGGCTCACGGCACAAATCCCGCAACCGCGAGTATGTGCGGATATACTGTTGTAAATGTACCTTCCGCATCTGACGGATGCGTAGACCTTGAAGCATTAAAAGAAGTTTTAGGGGAAGATACAGCGGGTCTTATGCTTACAAACCCCAATACTGTGGGGATATTTGATAAAAACATTCTTGAAATCACACGACTTGTCCATGAGGCCGGAGGGCTTTGCTATTATGACGGTGCAAACTTAAATGCAATTATGGGTATTGTTCGTCCCGGCGATATGGGATTTGACTGTATTCATTCAAATCTTCATAAAACATTTGCAACTCCTCACGGTGGGGGCGGTCCCGGTGCGGGCGTAGTGGGTTGCAAGGACTTTCTTGCAAAGTTTTTGCCTAAATCCGCTCTGATGGACGGCGAGGATGCCTTGCAGGTTCGTTCATTTTCGGGCAACTTTTTAGTCGTGGTTAAGGCGCTCGCTTATATTATGACGCTCGGAAAAGAAGGCATTACGGAGGCGGCGCAAAACGCCGTGCTTAATGCGAATTATTTAATGAGCAGGATAAAGGGTACTTTTAAGCCCGCGTTTGACAGGATATGTATGCACGAATTTGTGCTTGATTTAAGCGGGTATAAAGAAGAAACCGGCGTGTCTGCGCTTGATGTTGCAAAAACGCTTATAGATTACGGAATGCATCCGCCGACAATGTACTTCCCGCTTATCGTTCACGAGGCGCTTATGCTTGAACCTACCGAAACCGAAAGCAAAGAGAATCTTGATAAGGCGGCAGAAGTGTTCCGTAAATTGTATAAGTTGGGATTTGATGATCCCGAATATATGAAAGCTGCCCCTCATCACGCACAAACGGCCCGTCCCGATGAGGTACACGCGGCAAGAAACCCCGTGCTTCGTTGGAGTAAAAATGATTAATTCGCTTTATGTGTACCGCACGGACTGCAAAGACCCGTTTATCAATCTTGCCAGAGAAGAGGTATTGCTGAAATCGGGCCCTTCCGACGGGGTACTGCTCTATTTATGGCAAAATGAAAAAACGGTTGTGATAGGCAGAAATCAGAATGCTTTTAAGGAATGCCGTGTGTCACTGCTCAAAGAAGAAGGCGGTCGCCTTGCGCGGCGGCTTTCGGGCGGCGGCGCGGTATTTCACGACAGCGGAAATCTCAATTTTACCTTTATTCTGCCGCGGGAAGATTTTGATATCAAGCGGCAAACGGATGTTATATGCCGTGCCTGCCGTAGTTTTGGTATAGACGCGGTGGTTTCAGGACGAAACGATCTTGAAATCGACGGAAGAAAATTTTCCGGAAATGCTTTTTATAAAAGCGGCGACCGGGCATATCATCACGGCACGCTTCTCATAAATGCCGATATGAATCTTGTCGGCAGATATTTGAATCCCCCGAAGTCCAAACTGAAAGCAAAAGGCGTTGATTCCGTACATTCAAGAATAATAAACCTTTTTGACGTTGCGCCGGAAATAACCAAAGCGGCTTTGTGCCGCGAACTTGTTTGTTCGGCGGAAAATGTCTACGGATTCTCGGCGAAAGAGTTTATTTTTACGCCCGATATGGAAAACGAGGTTGCGAGTAAGACAAATTATTATGCAAGTGATGACTGGCGTTTCGGCTCTGATACAACCGCAACATTTTGTTGTGAGGAAACATTCGGTTGGGGTACCGTTACATTCGAGTTTCAGATTGATTACGGGCTGATTGCCCGCGTTCGGGTATTTACGGACGCGATGGATTGGGAAATTCCGGCGCAGATAGAATCTGCGCTCAGCGGTAAAAGATTTACCGGTACTGACATTAAAGAAGGCCTGATTTCAGCTGAAATAGACGCCCGCATTAAAAATGATTTGTGTAAAATGCTTGAAAAACAGGAGATATAATATATGGACTATCAACTTATCGTAATAGGAGCCGGACCGGGCGGATATGTTGCCGCACTGCGCGCCGCAAAGCTGGGGCTTAAAGTCGCCGTTGTGGAAAACCGTGAGCCGGGCGGAACTTGCCTTAACAGAGGATGCGTACCCACTAAGACTTTGCTCCATTCATCACGGATTTACAGTGATGTTTCAGGAGGAGAGAACATAGGCATAACCGCCGACGGCATAAAAATAGACATAGCAGCGGTTTTTGCGCGAAAACGGTCAATATGTGAAAAACTTTCTGCCGGAATTGAAGCAATGTTTAAGAGTGCAAAAGTAGATTTGCTTCGCGGTACCGGCAAAATCAGTGCTCCGGGAGAAGTTGAAGTTTTAAGCGGTGAAAAGGTCTGTAAATACACCTGTGAAAATATTTTGGTCGCCACCGGCTCCGTACCCGCAAAACCGCCGATTCCCGGTCTTGATCTTCCGGGCGTCTATACTTCCGATGAGCTGCTTGAGGGCAGCGATCGTTTGTTCAAATCAATAGTAATAATCGGCGGCGGTGTTATCGGCGTTGAATTTGCGAATTTTTACAATGATTTAGGGTGCGATGTGACCGTTATTGAGGGTATGGATAGGTTACTGCCGATAGCGGACAAGGAAATCAGCCAGAATCTTTCGATGATTTTCAAAAAACGAGGCATTAAAATTTATGTGAATTCCATGGTGGAATGTATTGAAAACGGTTCTCATGGCATTTCTGTCAAATTCAAATCAAAGGATGCGGCGGGAGAAGCCGTAGGTGAAGCGGTTTTGTGTGCTATAGGCCGTAAACCGTTTTTTGACGGGCTATTTGCCGATAAGTTGATTCCTGAAACGGATGGAAACAGAATAAAAGTCGATGAAAATTATCAAACCTCAATACCCGGAATTTTTGCAATCGGCGATGTGTCATCAAAAATTCAACTGGCGCATTATGCTTCCGCCCAGGGAACGGCTTTTGCCGATATGCTTTGCGGAAGGCATAATGATACGGATATGAATGTGGTTCCGAGTTGTATTTACTGCCGTCCTGAAATCGCATCGGTGGGAATGACCGAGGCACAATGCAAAGACGCTGACATTCCTGTAAAAACAGGTAAAGCCACAATGTTCGGTAATGCCAAAACGGTGATTGCAAACGGCGATCGCGCCTTTATGAAAGTAGTGGCACACGCAAATACGCATAAGGTGCTCGGCGCTCAGTTTATGTGTGAAAATGCTACCGATATGATTTCGCAGATTTCCGAAGCTGTTGCAAACGGGATGACCGCAGAACAGTTGATGTATGCTATGCGTCCGCATCCGACATTTGAGGAAAGTCTTTCGGACGCATTAACGGATCTTATCAATAAGCTTAAAGGTTAGTTATCGTATCAATTTCAAATTACACAGGAAAAATATAGGCACTGCAGTTTTTACTGTTATGGAAATAATCGGCACTGTTGCGTTCGCAATCTCCGGTTCGTTAATAGCGGCAAGGTATGAACTTGATCTCTTCGGCGTTGTACTTGTCGGATGTGTTACGGCGGTTTGCGGCGGTATGCTCAGGGATATACTTTTA
>JAZUIT010000290.1:0-2438 GCA_045642385.1 Acutalibacteraceae bacterium | reverse complement strand
CTTATTTACCGGTAAAACCTTCCGTTCCCCGTCAATTGCCTCAAGAAATTCAACAACACTTCCGAAACGCATATGTTTCTCAATTGCCATGGCCTTCATTACTGCGTTGCTCAGATTATTTGATATCGAATTGTCAATTTCACTCGGATAAAGAACTGTATCTTCAATTTTTCTATCTGTTGACTCATCGGGACGTATTCCTGTCAGCATATCATAAACAGTGGCACCCAACGCATATATATCTGTCCATGGACCTATATTCTTGGTGTTATTGTATTGTTCGACGGGTGAATAGCCTTTTTTTAAAATAATATCGTTAATATCATCAGAACTGTCGGGTAATTTTGCAGCTCCCAAATCAAGCAGTTTTATTTTTATTTCGGAGCCGGAGCAGATAAAAATATTGTCAGGTGCAACATCACGGTGAATAATACCGCATTCATGAAGGGAAATAAGTGCATTTCCCACTTCATGTGCAATCATAATGGCAAAATCCTTATCAATTTTTCCGCCATTTTCATTAATAAAATCCTTTAATACTTCTCCGGTGAGAAGCTCCATAACAATATAAGCCGTACCATTTTCCTCAAAAAACTCAAATACATTCGGGATGCTTCTGTGTGTCCCAAAACGGGCCATTGTTCTCGCTTCAGCCAGGAAACGCGCTTTTCTGTACTCAAAATCCTGATAAAAGGTCTTATTGGCAATAATTTCTTTTTGTCCAACCGCCCTGGTCATCAGCTGGCTGACAAAAAACTCCTTAACCGCAACAATTGAATCAAGCTTGCTGTCCCAGGCCTTGTAAATTATTCCAAATCCACCCGCTCCTACCGATTTACCGATATAATATCTCTGAGCAAGAATTGTTCCGGGAATAAGGTGAATCGGTTCATTTGGTCTTTCATCTTTTATTGTACCGCAATACGGACATACTTCAAATTCGTCTCCATATTCTTTAAAACAAGACCAGCAAATACTCATAAGAAATTACCTCACTGTATAATCGCTCCACGAAAAATCTTTTCCACATAACGGAATGAAAATAAAGCTGCATCTTCCTATCGTTATTTTATCCCTGGCATTCAATGGCGTAACACTCTGAAAAACATTTCCGTTTAAGAACGTCGTGCTTTTTCCGGCTCCCGGCTGAATATAAAACACCTTTTTTTTGGGCTCAAAAATTATAAATGTGTGTTTTGCCGGCAAAACAGAAGAATCACGCGACAGAACAATCCTGTTCGAACCATCCCGGCCAACGGCGTTGCTCCCGGTAACAATATTGAAACTCATTCCACGATAAATTCCTTCCGTACACACCAGCCAGCCGGTAACCGGCTCTGCTGCGTTTTCCTGCCTGCCTCCCATAGCAAGAAGTCCTACGGTTTTTTCATCATTATTTGAAGCTGTCGGTTTATTTTTTATAATTCCGCTGTTTATATTGTTCTTTCCGCTCTCTAAGGAATTATTTACAGGCAAATTGTTCACGGCGCTGCGTTGTGCCTGAGAGACTGCCGGTTTTGCTCTCATGCCGCAAAAGCGACAAAAATTTTCATCTTCGGCAACTCCTTTTCCGCATCGAATACAAGGTTTTTCAGCCAAACGTTTCGGCAAAGACGGCGCAGCATTTCCTTTGCCTTCCTGTTGAATATTTTTCTTTTCACCGGCCGGTACACAATGTGGACAGACTGCATATTTATCAGCATCATAAAAATGCTTGTTTTCACACTGAACAACCTTCATTCATTAGTCCTCCGTAATTTATAATATACTTCTTTTTCATTTTTCATTCCATACCGCAATTGCCGAATAATTATCCATTTTCTTTCCCATGCCGTTTGCACGCACCAGTTGTTCCATTTCTTCAAGCCACTGCTTGGGAGATTCCGACCGTTTAAGTGTTTCACACATGTCCCTGTCTTCAATAAATTCCCAAAAGCCATCCGTGCAGAGTAAAAATGCCCGACACTTTGAGAGTTTGACGGAAGGCATAAGCTCATACATCGGCTTTTCCCACTTAATTCCCATCACCTTTAAAAGAATATTTCGGTCCGGATGATTTCGTATTTCCTCCTCTTTTATCTGCCCGGTAAGTGCCAGCATCTGAGGAACACTGTGGTCCATGGTTCTTGTAATGATTTTATCTCTGCCAAAAATGTAAAGCCGTGAATCTCCAACATGTCCGATATATGCCTTTTTATTATCACTCACAAGTGCAACTGCAGTTGTTTTCATTCGTTGAACAACATGCAGTTTTGACTGCTCCGATAATAACTTTTCCTGACCTGCATCAAATGCATGTGTCAAAAAATCTCTCAAATTATCAGTTTTGTTGAATACTTCTTCAAAAACATCCCGTACATTTTGTGACGCCGCGTCACCCATACCGTGACCTCCAAGTCCGTCACAAACAACAAAGCAGCAGCTTCCTTCTTTTTCAA
>JAZUIT010000289.1:0-20226 GCA_045642385.1 Acutalibacteraceae bacterium | reverse complement strand
AAAGAAATGAAAAACGAGTTGAAAAAACAGGGCAGAAATGTATCATATTTGTGTGGTCACGGTGCAAATATTTTAACTGTATTAGTTGCCCTTGGTGTAGAACAATACAATCTTCCCGGTGCAATTTCGTTGGATACTCCCATAGGTTGTACACTGGTAATTCAAAAATGGACAGGTAAAGATCAAAAGACCTATGCCAGCGTTGATTTGATTTATCAAAATGTGGATCAGCTTCAAAAATGCACTATGCTTGATATGAATAATCCTCCTGTGGTTTATTCTTTATCATTCAAAGGTATCGAAAAAAATGCAGACGGTTTCTATAAATATGACGATTTAATTGCCCTTTTTGACAAGGCAATTAAAGCCTATGACAATTTGCCGAAAGATTAAAAGCTATAACAATAAAAAAGAGGCTGTAAAAAACTTGTAGTTTTTTTACAGCCTCCCTGTTTTTTAACCGAGTTTTGTAAAAACACACAAAGGGGATAGGAAAAAGTACAAAATCTTTTGACTTCTATAATACTTTTTTCGGTCTGTTCGTTTTTTACATCCCCTTTTTTAATCATTTTTATTTGCTTGTTTAAGTGCCTGTGCAAGCTGGTCGGGACAAGATGTATTTTTAAAACCGCATCTGATACCGCTGAATTTTTCAATAACATTTTCAACCGACATACCCTCGACAATTTTTGAAATACCTGTCGTGTTACCTGCACAACCGCCCGTGAAGTGAACACTTTTAATTATACCGTCTTCTATTTCAAAATCAATAGCCCGTGAGCAAGTTCCTCTTGTATTATAATGATATTTCACAATATGCCACCGTCCTTCTGCTATGTGTATTATATGAAGCTTGTTGCTTTTTCAATATTTCCGTATTATTCACCTTTTAATTCATCAAGATATTCATCGTAAGTAATTGATTTATCATAGAAACTTCCGGGGGTTACATCAATAATTCTATCTGCTATTGTCTGCACAAACTGGTGGTCGTGAGATGTGAACAAAACGCTTTCTTTATATGCAATAAGACCGTTATTAAGTGATGCGATTGATTCCAGGTCAAGGTGGTTTGTGGGTTCATCAAGTATTAAAACATTTGCGCCGGAGAGCATCATTTTGCAAAGCATACAGCGAACCCTCTCGCCACCGGACAAAACCTTTGCTTTTTTAGTGGCTTCCTCACCGGAGAACATCATTCTGCCTAACCAGCCTCTGACATCGGTTTCAAAAACCAAGTCGGAATACCGCCTAATCCAGTCCATAAGATTATCTTCTACACCGTCAAAAAATGCAGAATTGTCTGAGGGAAAATATGATTGCGATGTCGTAACACCCCATTTGAACGAACCTTCATCCGGCTCTATTTCACCCACTAAAATTTTAAAAAGTGTGGTTTTTGCAACTGCATCTGTTCCCACAAACGCAACCTTTTCACGGGGTTTTATTACAAAACTTACATTATCAAGAACCTTTCTGCCGTCAATGGTCTTGGAAAGGTTTTTAACTGTCAAAACCTCGTTGCCCACTTCCCTGTCAGGCTTGAAAGCAACATAAGGAAATCTCCTCGAAGACACGGGCATTTCCTCAACATTAATATTTTCCAACATTCTTTTTCTGCTGGTTGCCTGTTTTGACTTTGAAGCATTTGCGCTGAACCGTGCGATAAATTCCTGTAATTCTTTAATTTTCTGTTCAGCTTTTTTGTTCTGCTCTCTCAACTGCTTCTGTGCAATTTGTGTGTAATCGTACCAGAAATCATAGTTGCCCACGAAAGTGGAAATTTTGCCGAAATCTATATCAACAATATGAGTGCATACGGTGTTCAGAAAATGTCTGTCATGGGACACAACAATAACCGTACTGTCAAGCTCAATCAAAAATTCTTCAAGCCAGCGGATAGCCTCAATATTAAGGTGGTTTGTAGGCTCATCCAGTAATAAAATATCAGGATTACCGAAAAGTGCCTGTGCAAGTAAAACCTTAACCTTTAAATCATTGGGTAAGTCTTTCATTAAAAGCTCATGATATTCGTTGGTAACACCTAAGCCGTTTAAAAGAATTTCCGCATCGCTTTCGGCACTCCAGCCACCCATTTCCGCAAATTCTTCTTCCAACTCGCTTACCTTTAAACCGTCTTCCTCCGAAAAATCTTCCTTATTATATAAGGCTTCTTTTTCGTCCATAATTTTTATAAGCTTTTCGTTGCCCAGTAAAACCGTACGGATTACATCCACTTCATCATATACGAAGTGGTCTTGCTTTAAAACGGAAATTCTTTCACCCGGGGTTACGATAACCTCGCCCTTGTTGGGTTCAAGCTCACCGGAAAGAATTTTTAAAAATGTGGATTTACCGGCTCCGTTTGCACCGATAATGCCGTAACAGTTACCCTTTGTAAATGTGGTATCTGCGTGTTCAAAAAGTACTCTGCCGCCGTATTGCAGACTGACATTAGATGTTCCAATCATAATAAATGCTTGTTTAAAAAAGTAAAATTATCAGCTTACTTTTATATGCCCTTTCTTTTTTTAATTTCGGTTATTCTTGTCTGATAACCCAAGTAAATAATCAGCCGAAACATTATAATATTGACACAATAAGATGAATTTGTCAATAGGTATTTTTTTGTTTTTGCAATGATGAGGTCAAATACTGTTTTGTTGTGTTTTTGACCGATTATTCACGGTATGTTATATAATTTCGGTACCCGTAATACCCAAAAAAGCAACGGCAAATTTACCGTTGCTTTTCTGTTTTGTGTTAACACACGATGTGCATAAAATTAAATTATGCTTCTTCTTCCTTCATTTTTGCAAAGCATTCGGAGCAATAAACAGGGCGGTCTTCACGGGGTTTGAAGGGAACCTTTGCCGGCTGTCCGCAGGAAGCACAAGTTGCCTCAAACATTTCGCGTTCTGCTCTGTTTGCGTTCTTTCTTGCATCACGGCAGGGCTTACAACGCTGCGGCTCGTTTACAAAGCCTTTTTCAGCATAAAATTCCTGCTCTCCGGCTGTGAAAACGAATTCATTGCCGCATTCCTTGCAGATAAGTGTTTTGTCTTCGTACATCGATTTTACCTCGCTTGAAAATTTTTTTGCCCTCGAACGGAATTGCACCGGACACCTTTGGATGAACAACGCTCTACTATTAAGCTACTGGGCATATATTATTTTAATTTGCTTCTGATTCTCTGCAACGCATTATCGACGGATTTTTCATTACATTTAAGCTTTTTTGAAATATCACTGTAACGATAACCGCATAAATGCAATTCCAAAACACCTTTTTCAAACACGGAAAGCCTGTCCTCAATTTTTTTAAACAGTTCTCTGGAATTTTCCAGACCCATACAAATTTCTTCCGGGTCGGAATTTAAGTCCGCAACAATCTCAGAGCTTTCATCAGCAACAATCTTACACTGCCTTGAAAGAGCTTTGACGGAATTTAATATCCTGTTGCGAATACAAACCCGTGCAAATGCAGAGAAACCGACACCGGTGTTATTTTTGTAACCGTAAATTGCGGACAGTAGTCCGAACATACCTTCCTGAGATAAATCTTCTTTTTCAAATTCTCCCGATAACTCAGAAGCTATTGCATTTACCATGGGCGAAAACCTTCGCACCAATTCAGCCATTGCATTTTCGTCACCTTTGACTGCTTTTGCAACCAAATCCTCTGACGAAACATCACCAAAAAACTGCACTAAAAGTTCACCCCTGTAAAGTTACAACTTGATTATAAACGATATTTCCTAATTTGTCAAGCAAATTTATACTTTTTTTATTAATTTATGACAAAACCGTCGACGAAATCATTGTTGTAGGAACAAATCCTATATAACTTTTTCCTTTATTCAAAACAAGCTGCTTTCCTGTTTCGTCATAAAATTTAAGCATTTCATTCGGCAGACCTTTTTTCCATTTTAACTTTGTATATTTACCGTGAGAAACATAAACACCCACACCCTGAGTTAAATCCATATCAACGCACCCTGCATTGTCACCCAACGATTTTACAGTACAATAAAGTAAAAACACATTGTCAACAGCAAACTGTCTGCCGCCGTCCTCTGTCATTTTCTCTCCGTTTATATAACAATAATACCGGTTTTGTGCAAATGAAAACTTATATGCCGCACTATCCGAGTAAGCAAAGCTTATACTTTTGCAATCACCGTTTGTATGAGCGGTTTTTCCGAAAATAAAAGGTTTTTCAAAATTCGTATTTATTGTTGTTCTGTACTTTATATCGCTGATTGCCTTAACAATATTCTGACCGGTAGTATATCCACGGTGTTCAATGTCAACATCTCTTGCGTTATCCCTGTCAAAATATGTGTCGTAAATTTTTGCATCAATATCATTTACACTGCGGCGACTAATAGCATCATAAGCATAAATACTGCCACCCCAATGAACAAAAATCGAATCAAAGCCTTCTGCCATTTCAACAAAATCATGTCGGGCGCTTCTGATTGAACCTACTTTCGGAATATCGGCGGAGTTCGCATACAACCACAACATTCTCGTAATACCGCCCTCCGCAAGTCCCTCCATAACAATATCCGGAGAGCAAAGTCCCCATTGCGGTCTGGCAAAGCTTATATTATTTATAGAAATTGCAACAGGTCTCTTGCCGACAGCCGATAAAGGATAATTTCCCTCACCTGTCAGCGGATTTGTAATAACAACTGCTTTTTCTGTAACCTTTGTGGTCGGAACCGGGTCAACCGGTTTTGTTTTGTGAAAGAAATAATAAGACAGGGCAAATATTGTTGCTATTACCAAAGATAATATTACTAACACCGTAACATCACATTTTTTGAATTTCATTTTTTTCCTCCAAATGAAATAATTACAGAATAAGAGCGTTCACCATTTTACCGATTATATCCGAAAAACATTCATCACAGGAATTGTTTAATTCACGGTAATCCTCAGTTGCAGAATCCTCGCTGTCGTCGGATACCTTTCTTATGCTGATAAAATCAACATTTAAATCATAGCAAATACTTGCAATTGCACCGGATTCCATATCAAACGCGCTGATATTAAACTGCTCATAGTATTTCTTTTTAAGCTCGGTATCGGTGAGGAAAAAGTCGCCTGTTCCTAAATTTACTACCGGTGCATCAAAAGTTTTAACTGCTGTATCAATAAGCTTTTGAGGTGCATAGTAAAGGTATACTTCCTGTGCAGGCTTCTGAGCAGGCTTGTATCCTAAACAAGTCATATCAAAGTCACATTCAATATAGCTTTTGCCGATGACAATTTCATTTCTGTGAACTGCATGAACGGCGCCCGAATATCCTGTATTAAGTATTGTGTCAACCTTTTTCTCGGTTATGAGGAAAATGGCAGCTTTTGCTGAATTTACTTTGCCGATACCGCTGTGTACAACAAAAATTTCAGAACCGTTGAGAGAAATCTCAATACAATCCATATCATATAATTTTGTGTTTTCGGATTTTCCGTCTTTCCAATGTGTAAAAAAAGCTTCAAATTCCTTGTCATCTGCAATAATAACACCTATTTTCATAACTGCCAACTCCCATAATAAATCTTGTTTTTTCGGTAAAAATAATTTATACAATAATCATCTAATTATACGACATATTTTGACAAGTGTCAATCAGAAAAAAACAGGCATATTATAATTGTGAAGCGTAAAAGCCGTGTGTCGGTCAAAGGGTGGCTACTGCCCACAGAACAGCCCGGAGGCAACGGTGCACTTGACATAAAACAGAGAATGTTAAAGCAAATTATGTTTCAACATTCTCTGTATAAATTTATTTTTCCAGGTCCTCGTCAATATTAAAATATGTCTTTATTTCGGGTTTGAATGTGGGCATAACCTTTAATTTGAAAAGACTGTTTCTGTGCATACGGTCAATTTTTTCCTTGTGTTCCCGGTTTTCAATCTCACCGGTGCGAATATATTTGTCAAGCTCTGCGTATGTGAACCCTAAATTATCTTCATCGGTTTTTCCGCAAAGCCCGTCAATCGGAACCTTGTCCACAAGCACATCCGGCAAATTCATAACTCTGCCGATTTGCTTCACTTCGTCAACTGTCAGGTGTGAGCATGGGCTGAAATCACCTGCCGCGTCACCGTATCTTGTGGAATATCCTACCCAGTCCTCCGACAAATTACAGGTGTTTGCAACTCTGCCGTTATGACTCTGTGCTACCGCATACAGTGCGGTCATTCTTACTCTGGGCGGTAAATTTGTTTTACTTTGAACCGACAGCTCAAATGGAAAATTTTTTGTAAACCCGTCAACAGCCTCTCTAACATTAATTATATAATGTTTTATATCCAAATGCCGGACAAGTAATTTTGCCATATCAATATCGTGTTGCTCACCGCACGGCATAAGTACGCCTATAACTCTGTCTTTGCCCAAAGCTTCAACACAAAGAGCTGCAACAACGGAGCTGTCCTTGCCCCCGGAAATTCCTACAACGGCATTACAATCCTTACCGTTTTCTTCAAAAAATTTTTTTATCCAGTCCACACATTGATTTTTAATTTCAACTGCATTAAAATATTTTATCATTTTACCTTATTTCCTTTTGTTTTTATTGACAATCTCTATCAACATAAGTATAATATATCCGGGCGAATTTTGAAAGACTTTTTTGAAAATTGGTGATGATTTAATGTTAAAAAATAAATGGGTTGCATTTTTCCTATGTTTATTCTTTGGAGTTTTCGGAGTACATAAATTTTACGAAGGACGAATATTGTTGGGTGTGTTGTATCTCTTTACAGCCGGTTTTTGCGGAATTGGTGTTGTAATTGATTTGATTGTTTTACTTTTCAAGCCCAATCCGTATTATCCGTGATTTATTGTTGTTACGATACAAATATACTATAACCACAGCGGAACTTCGGTTCCGCTTGTTTTTTCTCAATATTTCGAAAGTCCGTAAATTGACGGAAATTTTTACAGATAATAAATTCAACTGAAATATAACTAAAAGAGTCGCTTATCTTTACTACTCAATAAATTTTTATTACATCATATAAAAGGTATATTTCCCTTAATTCTTCAAATACTACACATATAAAATTAATTAAGGAGTTTTACGATGAAAGCAACAGGAATAGTTCGGAGGATTGACGACCTCGGTCGTGTAGTCATTCCAAAAGAAATACGAAGAACAATGCGTATTCGTGAGGGTGACCCGCTTGAAATATATACGGATTCAGAAGGGGAAGTAATTTTTAAAAAATTTTCACCCGTAGGTGAGCTGTCACCTATAACAAAACAGTTTGCTGAGGTGCTTTACAGAAATACAAATTTAGCTGTTTTGATTTTTGACAGAGATAAAGTTATTTCCTGTTCCGGTATTCCGAAAAAAGAAGCACTTGAACGCAGAATAACAGAAGGTCTTGAAACGATAATGGAACAGCGCAACAATTTTGTTGCCGATGATTATTCAAAAAAACTGACACCTGCCGAAGGTCTTGACAGACAGGCAAGTGTTGCTGTCCCGATTATAGGCGGCGGAGATATTTCCGGTGCAGTGGTTTTATTAAAACCGGAGGGAAGCTCACAAATTCCCACAGATGCAGAAATAAAATTGACACAAGTTGCCGCATCTTTTTTGGGCAAACAAATGGAAGAATAATTTTTATAATAAAAACGGGGTAATATTCTTTTTTAGAATTTCACCCCGTTTCATTTTTTATTTTACATATTTTTTATGACTTAGTAAGGATAAAAATCTTTCAATAAGCTTCGTCGAAAATTCGGCAAGCTTTTTTACTTTCAAAATTATTCCGACATCACTATCGGATTCGACATCAGGTCTTACTGTGTTATTTGCCGAATCATACATCATAAACTGAGGATAATTTTCAAAGGTATCAATGGTTGCCTGACCGTCATAAAACAATAGTGTTTCAATCATTTTTTCAGTTTCTTCGGTTACACACCTGTGCTTTCCGTTTCTGAAAAACCAAGTCTGATTTTTAAACTGTGCAGTTGAAGCATCAATAAGCCCGTTGGGAGATGCCCATTTACCTGTGAATTTTTCAGTCGAATTATATGCTTTACAGGTTGCACCGAAAGATGTATATTTTGTATTTACAACGCTGTCACTAAGCTCAATCCAACCGTCAAACAAAGGCAGATTTGCATAACCGTAATTTGAAAAAATATAAAGATTACAATCGTTATTGATGTTTTCCATTATACCTTTTCTGTCGGAACGCATAATGTTATTATATCTGTTAATTTTTTCAAGAATTGGTGCATAGTCGGAAATTTTATTTTTTAACATTGTGCCGAAAACATAATCCATACCGTCATAAACATCCTCATCAGCGGTCATTGCCCATATTGCAGGCCAGCAACCGAAAAGCGGAATGGCAAAATCCATATATATTTTTTCGCCCTGTTTTTCAAAAAGCTTATTAACAAAATCCGAAAGGGTTATATTAAGTCCGGATTTTTTAATCAAATCAAGGAGTAAATCAATAATCGCTTTGTATTGATTATGGTCAACCGCACCCTTTAAATATTCAATCAATGCATCGGCATTCACTCTTGCTTCGCCCTTTACAAGACAACCGGCAAACCCTGCACCGTAATAAGCAGAAGACAACATACAAATACTCTCGGTATGTTCTGTTCCGTAAGTGGTAAGATATGTGATGAGAATCGTATTTGCAAAACTGTGGGTGTCAAAAACCACCTTATGATAGCCCAAGCTGTCAAGATACAGAACAAAATCGTTTAATTCCTCTGCAATTTTAAAGGGATCAAGCCGCCAGTCTATGTTATATTCAATAACAGGATTTTTTTCAATTTCTTCCTTTGCGGGATATTTAAAAAGTGTACCGCTTTGATTTAAAGGATTGCCGTCCTTATCACATCTTAAATCCCCGAAAATATTGTTGACGGATTTTACAACCGCATCACCGAATTTATCCCAATTACCTGTGACTGATAATTTTACCATCTCCGGTCCGAGTATATTAATATTTTTCAGCATATTGTCCGCGTCAAGGGGCCATAACTGTTTGCCGTCACCGTTATATAAGGGTGTACTCATAAATCCGCGGATGCTGATTCTCGGTACAATTTCACTCTCCGCATTTACAAATACTGTCAGCGGAATAATTATTGTTATTATCGAAAGTAAAATACTGATTATCCTTTTCAAAATGCTACCTCTTTCTTAAAAGCAAACAAAAGAGGCTGTAAAAAGCACAAGTTTTTTACAGCCATATTTTATTTGCAAATGTTTTCTTCCAAAATGCACGAGAGGAATAGAAAAAACGCAAAACCTCATTAACTCTTACAAACTTTTTTCGTTCTGTTCGTTTTTTACATCCTATTTAAAATACTTTCTTGATTACTTCGTCCTTTTCAGCCGACTCGAAAACAATTTCCATAAGCTTGAAAGAACGGCGGAGCTGGTCATGAGTAATAAGCTGGGTTTCTTTGCCCTCAATTGCTCTGTATACATTCGTATAATACTCTGTAATATCAGCTTCGATTTCAGGAAGCGGAAGTGTATCAATAGTATCCGCGGTTCTGGGTGCCATAGTCTTTGTGAGACCTGCACCGGCAACAACGGGAACAGCCTCCCTGTTTTCCCAATCCGTAACCATAACTACTCTTCCGTTGAGCTTCCAGTCATCTATCTGTGCAGAGCCGTTTTCACCTAACATATACCAACGGGGCAAATTGATAAAGTTGTTTGTGCCAACCTCCAACTGCCATTCAATGCCGTCATCAAATTTAACAAGCACCTTAAAGCCGTCGTCAACCTCGTCATTTGAAACATTCGTAAGCTTTGCATAAACGGAAACAATTTTTCTTGAACCCATCATCATGAGCATCTGGTCCATAATATGAATGCCCCAGTCAAGAACCATTCCGCCGCCGTGCTTTTTCTTGTTTCTCCAATCACCGGGAATACCGTTTGAGCCGTGAACACGGGACTCAATCTGGAACACTTTACCCAAAGTACCTTCGTCAAAAATCTTCTTCATTGTAAGGTAATCCGGATCCCAGCGTCTGTTCTGGTCTACTGTGAAAACCTTACCGTACTTCTCGGCTGCGGCAATCATTTCCTCTAACTCGGCAGAGCTCATTGCAACGGGCTTTTCGCAAACCACATTCTTGCCGTGAGCCAAAGCGTCGATTACAACTTCTTTATGAACATCGTTAGGAATTGCAACAACCACCAAATCAACCGCTTCATCACTCAAAAGCTCTTCTCTTGATGCATAAACATGAAGTCCGTTTGCCTCTGCCAACTTGTTCTTTTCTTCATTGATATCGTAAATACCGGCGATAACCGTATCATCTCTCTTGCTTAACCACCGGGTAATATGGTAATTTGCCATTCCACCGTAACCTACAAGAGCAACCGTATGCTTAACATTATCCATAGATTAAAAACTTCCCTTTTGCCAAAAGATAAATCAAACCCACCACATTTCGCTGAGACCTTGTTTTACAACAACTTCCTGAAGGAATGAAACTGCCTTTGAAAGACCTTCATCCTGGCTCATGAGAGAGTCTTCATGTTCGATACTGATAGCATAGTCGTAACCGACCATTCTCAATGCACTGATAATATCCTTCCAGTAACGGTAATCGTTACCGTAGCCGACACTTCTGAAAATCCACGAACGGTTAATTTCATCGGCATAGGGCTTTGTATCAAGTACACCGTTTACCTTTGTGTTAATATCGTCAATTCTTGTATCCTTTGCATGGAAATGGAAAATGGCATCTCCCAATTTTCTTATACTTGCAACCGGATCAATACCCTGCCAAATCAAGTGACTGGGGTCAAAGTTTGCACCTATTTCGGGACCGACTGCTTCACGCAACTTCAACAATGTTTCAGTATTGTATACGCAGAAGCCGGGATGCATTTCAAATGCAATCTTATTAACATTGTGCGCCTTTGCAAACTTAACCAAATCTTTCCAATAGGGAATAAGAACCTCATTCCACTGATATTCGAGGATGTCGCCAAAATCGTTGGGCCAAGGGCAGGTTACCCAGTTAGGATATTTTGAATTTTCACAGTCACCGGGGCAACCGGAGAAAGTATTAACAATACCTACACCTAACTTTTCCGCAAGTAAAATCGCATTTCTTAAATCTTTATCAAAGCCAGCAGCAACTTCTTTGTCAGGATGAACAGGATTACCGTGACAGCTCAAAGCACTGATTTCAAGACCGTACTTTTTAACTGCTGCTTTAAATTCTTCAAGCTTTTTATCGTCTGCAAGCAAAATTTCCGGGTCAGCGTGAGCTTTTCCGGGGAAACCGCCGCATCCAACTTCAATCATTTCAATTCCCTTGGAAGCAAAATATTCAAGTGCCTCATCAAAGGGACGATCACCGCATACGCAGGTAAATACACCTATTTTCATGTGGAGAACCTCCTAATTATAAACTTTTTAAAAATTTCATTGAACGCTTAATATCATCAATGCCGTTTGGCTGAGGATAGTCATTTTCCAAAATAGCCCATTCTAAGCCTATTTCTTCTGCCGCCGCAACATTTTCGGCTACATTGCAAGTACCCTCGCCCAAAGCACAGGGGGCGCCGTCATTACCGTCTTTCAAGTGAACATGAACTATTTTATCCCTGTTCTCTTTTAAGAATTTCGGCGTGTCAACACCTGCAAAATAACTCCAGTATGTATCGACCTCCAAAGCACAGACTTTTTTAAATTCGTCAATGGGAAGAACACCGTCAATCTCAACAAATTCACGGGTATGGTTATGGAAATAAACCGTGATGCCGTATTCCTTTAATTTATCGTAAGCAGTCTTTAAAGCTGCACAGGACTTGTTAAGATTTTCCAAAGTGTCGCTGGGTGCACTGCCTACACCGATTGTTTTGCAATCAAACACCTTACAATATTCCAAAATGTCGTCAAAATTATCCTCAAAATGAGCTACACCGACATGACGACCGACAACCTTCATATCAAGCTCGTCAAGCCTTTTCTTTACCGTTTCATAATCAAGACCGTAAAGATTACAAAATTCTACTCCGTCGTAACCGATTTCCTTAATTTTGCCTAATATTTCCAGCAAATCTTTTCCGTCTTTAATATCGTCACGGAGAGAATACATCTGCACCGCATATTTCATAGCGTTGAACCTCTGAATTAATCAAAATATACAGGTTTTCCTGTATTTGCAGACTCATAAATTGCTTCAAGTATCTGAGTAACAACCATTGCCTGTTCGGGCTTTGTCTTGACTTCTGTATCGTTAAGAATAGCATCAATCCATGCACGGCATTCGCAATCTTCGGGGTTTGAAGCGACACCGTCAAAGAAAGCAACTCCACCTGCGGCAAAGTTGGGCTTTTCTTCGCACATTACGCCGTTCTTAACATAGTTAATTCTAAGGTCATTTCTGAAATCAGCACCGCCCTTGTCACCGCAAAGAGTAGTAACTGCTTCCTGACAGTCAAGCATATTGAGAGCCCAGCTGGATTCGAGAACGATAACAGCACCGTTCTTCATCACAATATAGCCGAAAGCTGAATCTTCAACTGTATATTCCTTGGGATCCCAATCGCCCCATGCGTTAGCTGTTTCAGTCTGATTTTTAAGCTTTGCGAATGTATTACCTACAACCATCTTGGGTTCATAGTTGTTCATTGTCCAAAGTGTAAGGTCAAGAGCGTGTGTTCCGATGTCGATTAAGGGACCGCCGCCCTGTTCTTCTTCGTTGAGAAATACGCCCCATGTGGGAACTGCGCGTCTACGCAGAGCAGTTGCCTTTGCATAGTAAATGTCGCCTAACTCGCCGTTATCGCAAATCTTTTTGAGGTACTGTGAATTGCCTCTCCAACGCTGCTGATAACCGATTGTGAGCTTTTTGCCTGTTCTTACGGAAGCATCGTACATTGCCTTAGCTTCGGCATAAGTTTTTGCCATGGGCTTTTCGCACATAACATGCTTGCCTGCTTCAAGAGCATCTATTGTAATAAAGCTATGTTCACGGTTGGGAGTAAGTACATGAATTACATCAATGCTTTCATCCTTCAAAAGCTCTTTATAATCCTCATAAACCTTTGCACCCTCAACGCCGTAATCGTTTTTAGCTTTTTCAGCTCTTTCAACGACGATATCACAGAATGCTACCATCTCAACCTCAGGAATTTTTTTGAGTGCGGGTAAATGCTTTCCGTTAGCAATTCCGCCACAACCGATAATACCGACTTTTAATTTTTTATCCATGACACACATCTCCTTCTAATAATTAAATATGTCAATATCTACTATATACCAAACTGACAAAAAATGCAAGGATTTTCAGGGGTTTTTTTGAAGATTTTTATAAATCCTCTCACATTGACTCCGGTCCTCATACAAAAAGAAATTGCACATTTTATCGTAATACTTTTTGTCCGGTTGAAAATTATTTTCAATATAAGATTTTAATACTTCTATGAGTTGGTCACAGTCAAAGGTCATCTCGCCGAAGCCTTCTTCAAGGGGTAAATCCAACTTGCAGTACCCGTGGCTTACACCGTTTTTGAAATCATCATAATCCGGCACAAAATATACTATCGGTCTTTTGAGATATACAAAATCAAACACCATACTTGAATAATCCGTAATCATAAGAAGATAATCATCAATTTTTGTATTAGCGCTTGAAACGGTTATTCTGTCACTTTTAACCTCAAAAAGATTATTGTACTCTGCAAAAATCGGATGATTTTTAAAGTCAAGGATCAGATTGTTTTTTTCAAGCAAATCATTTAATTTTTCAGAATTTAAAAAACCTTGAATTTCTTTGTAAAAATCAGAATTTTTGAAAACATCCGGCAACAACTCTCTTGTATTGTTTTTATAAGAACCGATTAAATTTTTTCTCCATGTCGGTGCAAAAAGAATTTTTCTTTCCGGTGCTTCATTTTGGGTGTAATCGTATCGGGGCATACCGCTTTTTATTAAATTCTCATCATTATAACCGTAATTGTTTACGAAATTTTTGCACTCAAATTCAGTTGAAACTACTACTTTGTCAAGGAGAGAAAACTCCTTTGAGTACATATCCGGAAGATGAGCATGAAGAACACCGTGCTGTAAATATACTATTTCAAAATCGAGTAAATCGTAGTACCATACCGTAGGGTCTGAGCCAAACGGAGAAAAAATACTTATACTGCTGAAAGATGTAATAATTTTTGAGCATTGAAAAAATAATCTGATATGCTCTTCGCTCCTGAAAAGAATGATGCTTTTGAGTTCGTCATCCGTAAAATATTTTTTTGCATTTTCTATACTGTCGGTAATATAATATTTTTTTATTCCGTCATTAATTTTTATATCGTGTTTGAACTGATAATATGCGTTATCAAACAGATTTTCTCTGTCACAGTAGAGCCAAATTTTTTCACTTGTTTTTTTTGATTTCAGCCTGTTCAAAAATACTTTCTGATGCGTTAGCAGATAATGTAAATTTAAATAAATTTTTACCCGGATTTTTTCAAATGTATTTGCTTTATTTATTTTCAATTTATTTGTGTCATAAGAAAGCTTATAACCGTTGCTCAAAACTTCTTTTCTGTCGGTATTAATTGTTGACCACTTTTTAAAACCGAAAATTTCCGGGAAAATTATTTCGTTTTTCGATTCGGCTTTTTCATAAATTTCAAAAATATGACTACCTTTTTCAAGTCCGGAATCTTTCAGATTTATTTTTAAATTTTTCCCGTTTAGCTTAACAGAAAAATCTTTACCGGGATTATTTACAGTACCGATAATTTTTATGTGGTTTTCAATAACTCTGACTGCACCCAAAAGAATTTCCATACAGCACCGCCTTAAATTTTTTGAATTATTTACCTTGAAAATGTATATACTTATTATGAGGGGAGACGGTTCAACAATGCGACACCTTTTCGGTATCAGTTGAGCCGCCTCCCTGCGGGTTTTATTTAATTATTTTTGTGTAATCATTCCTGCTTTTGAATAGTCAAAAGCTTCAAACCCGATTTTTTTTGCCGGTGTATTTTCCGCAAGTGTAAAATCAGCATTAAACGGGTCTTTGAAAAGGGGGTCAGCAATGATTCCGTTTTTATATAATCCCAACTTTTTAACTTCTACAAGAGAAAACGATGTATTTTGTAATTTTAATTTTTTCGTATAATCCCAGTAAAGATTCGAGTCATCTTTAAATTCTCTGCCTAAATTTATAAAATTATAGATACTTGTATTGTCGGAAACAATGATATTTCTCTCCAATGTAAACTGGTTATGACCTTCTTCCTTTGAGGACCTTACCTGAGCTTCCGAGCTTAAAGCGAAAATATTATTTACAATCATATTATCCTTGCCGTAATGCTGATGAAAGCTGTCAGAGGAACATTTGTAAACAAGGTTTTTTTCAACAAGTATTCCGCTCGAACCTTCATCAAGATAAATACCCCAACCACCGTAACCGGAAGAACCTGCGTAACAGCCAACGTCGTGGATAACATTACCTCTTAAAACAGTATTTTCCTGAATGCCGAGGGTATAAATTCCGCCCATATCGGAAAGCCAACCTTGACCGATATTATAAATCAAGTTGTCGCTGACTTCAATATAATCCGTATAATTTTCGGAATAACCCCAATTCCAACCGACTGAAATTGCTGTGTAATAGCCGTCAGAAATTTCATTATGAGAGATCGTGCAATGTGTTGCATCTGTCAAAATTACACCTATGGCACAGTTGAAAACCCTGCCGTATGTTTTAATACGGTTATCAATAACTTCTATATGACTTGTTGTTTCTTTTTCGTCTTTGGTTTTTGCACCCTTGATGAACACACCGTTACTTCCCATATCCTCAAAGTAACAGCTTTTAACGGAACAATATTTTGAACCGTTGCCGAACAACACACCAACTTCGCCTATTCTTTCAAAACGGCAATTTTCAAAATTTATATCATGACAATGATAGGTAGTAATTGCACCTGTTTTGTCATAACAACCCTGAGGAAATTCAGAGCTGTATTTTATGTTTTTGCAAGCATCACTGCCGGATGTACTTGGTTTAACAAAATGTTCACCGCCTGTTATATTCCAATCTGTGTCGCAAAAATCTATTCCTTCAAAACTGATATTATATGCACCGTCTATTGTAATTAATCTCTGAGTTACTCCGAGATTCAAAACCGTGTTTTCCGGGGTTTCGTTTGCTTCGGGAATATAATATAATTTTTTCTCTGACCTGTCATAATACCATTCATTAGGTTCGCATAATGCCTCAAAAACATTTTCAAAGAAGAATCTGTCCCCCTCGCAAATAGCCATACTTGCAGGCTTTAAAAGCTCAATTCTTCCGCTGCTTGCATTAACTTTTGAAACGGGCAACAACTCATCGTGCCAGTAATGCAATATTCTGACATCAACATCATTTATGTTTTTGAAATATAATACATTTTCAGGTTTTGCATAAAAAGCACAGGGCAAATTAAAATACGGTTCAATTTTAGGTGCAAGACAGTCGGCTTTGTCCGCATACCGTGCTTCAAAATTACCGATTTTCGGGTAAATCGGTCTTGAAAGTCTTTTGTCGCCCTTGTACATTGTATTAAGACCGGCTTCGTTGTCACCTGCATCATAATCGGCTACAAATGCACGGACACCGTTTACGGTTGATTCTCGGAAATTACTGATTTCTTTTGCACCTGAAAAAATAACTTTTTCACCGGGATATGAACGGTATGTAACATTGTCTTTGTCGGTGCTGTCAAATTTAACGAAATTTTCTATGCGGTATGTACCGGCTCTGAACCATACGGTAATTTCACCTGCATAGTCAAGATTTTTCAGTCTTTTTTTAGCCTCGGTAATTGTAGCAATCGGAGAGGCTAAGCTGCCGTCATTTGCATCATTTCCGACAGGAGAAACAACTAAATCGTGGTTTTTCATTTTAAACACTCCCTCGTTGTATTCGGGTTTTTCGGGTGTCGGTTGAATATTGGGAAAAACAGGTTTCAACTGAATGCAGAAAAGTGATTGAAGCAAAATAACAACGGTCATAATCACAGCGGAAATATTTGACATAAAATTACCTCCCGGTAGAATTATCAATAATTTTGGGGATAAAGGAGTTTTTTCAGATAAATAACATTTGAATTCCAGTCAATGAAAAGATATTCCGTACCGTTTACATTGTACAGAGGATATTTTTTATACGGCACAATTGCAGTTGAAAGAGGCCAATCCGAATATTTCGGGAATTTTAAAAGCATAGATGCAATTTCATTTCTTGACATATCTGTTTCAACAAATTCCGATGCACGGTTAATAAGTTTAGACGCCTGAGAAAAATTCAATTTTTTCAGCTTTGAAACAACACTTAACATAAGCTTTCTCTGTCTGCCGGTTCTGTCACGGTCTGTATCAATCGACCTGAGCCTCACATATTCAAGTGCAAGCTTACCGTTTAAATGATATACTCCGGGGCCCCTACATACAATTTTATTTTTCTGCAATTTTGGTTTAAGGAAATTATACTCCGCACTTGTCAGATTTATGTTCACACCGCCGATAACATCTATTGCCTGAGAAAAAGTATCAAAATTCAACGCCGCATAATTGTCAATTTTTACTTTAAAATTCAATGTGACGGCTTCTTTTAAAAGCTTTCCTCCTCCATAGGCAAAAGCCATATTAAGACGCATCTTGCCCACACCGGGAATGGCAGTATAAATAGCTCTTGAAAGGGAAACGAGCTTTACGGTTTCGTTGTAACTGTTCAATGATAAAATCAGAACCGAATCGGAACGCCCGTAATTATTTGTGTTGCCGTTATCATAACCTACAAGTAAAATATTTTTAACATCGGCGCTTGAAAAAATGTTGCTTTTATTGCTGACATTTCTGTCAATTCCCGCGCTGTTGCTTCGTATCAGACTCAGCTCGTCCTCTGTTGCAAAAGCATAATCTCCCGAAATGTCATCGGTTTTAGGAAGAACAATTTTCGCCTTTTTAGTTGTAGTTAAGGCTTTTTTTATCGTTGTCATTTCTGCGACAGGTTTGGTGGTTTTCGCTACGGCTGTGGTGCTCGGCTTAATTATTACGGTTTTTTCAGGTTCGGGGTTTAGTTTACCCAAAGAAAAATAGAATACAGTAGCAATTACGCCCACACCGATAACAATTCCGCCTAAAAATATTCCGGTATATACTGCTATCCTTTTTGCCGGCTTCATTCTTTTAAAACTTGCAAACAAAACATACGGTATAAACCACCCGAATATTAAAGCAAGCTTTGCTTTAATTGTCACCCTTAATTTTTCAATAAAAAACATTTAACCTTTACACCCCGTTTATGTTTAGGCTACTTCGGAACACTACAAAAATACCATATTATTTAGTATAAACTATTTACAATTATTTTGCAAGAGACGGAACAGTATTTGTTTTCCCGAATAAAATAAAATATAAGGGGGAATTGATATGAAGACAGAATTTTTTTACGGTGCAAATACTTCAAAAGGTTTTATATCATATTTTAAAGAAATGTATGATGAAAACTTTACAATGTATATAATAAAAGGCGGTCCCGGCACAGGTAAATCCACACTAATGAAAAGCATAATGCAAAAAGCCGAACAAAAAGGTTATGATGTAACGGCGGTTAAATGCTCGTCCGACCCAAATTCCTTAGACGGTGTAATAATTCCTGAATTAAAAGTCTGTATTGCTGACGGAACATCACCCCATACACTTGAACCTCAGTTTCCGGGAGTGGTGGAAAAAATTATTAATCTGTCCGATTGCTGGGATGAAAATATTTTAAAAGAAAACCGTAAAAAAATAATTGATTTAACAAAAAAATGTTCCGATTGTCACAGAAAAAGTATGCAGTTTTTGAGTGCCGCCGCCACATTAAAAAAAGACAGCATAAGGCTTGTTAATGAATCGGTTGATATGAAAAAATTGCGGAGATTTTCAGTAAGATTTGCCAATAAAAATTTTCAAAAACCAAACGGAAAGTTGGGCAGTGAGTATAAAAGATTTTTAACTGCCTTAACTCCGCAAGGTATAATTTATTTGTCCGACACGGTGGAAAAAATGTGCGATGATATTACCGTTTTAAAGGATGACGAGGGCGGAATTTCTTCCGTAATTTTGCACGAAATAAGAAGCTATGCCATGGGCTGCGGTTATGATGTGATTTCCTGTCGTTGTCCGATGATGCCCGATTTAATTCAGCATATAATTATTCCCGATTTAAAAATTGCAGTTGTTACGGGTAACGGTTTTCACAACAAAAAATATCCGAAGCAAAATACGGTTAATGTAGGCAGATTTATGAAAGAAACAACTGATAATACCAACAGATTTGCATACAACATAAAAGCACAGTCCGAGCTTGTAAACACCGCAATGCAGCAAATGAAAAAAGCAAAAGCCTTCCATGATGAACTGGAAGACTTTTATAAAAATGCCGTTGATTTTTCAATGGTTACCGAAAAGCAAAATGAAATTGAAAAAGAAATTTTTACAAGATAAATTTTATAATTTTTTTCGGAATTTCGGCTTCGCCGCAGGCAGAAAAGCAATAATTTTCATCAACAAAAAATTCTCTTAAATAATAATTTTCCTTATTGATTTTCGGGGGATTTCCGAGAGTAATTTCAAAGCTTTGTAACGGTGTTACAAGTCCTGTTCCCAAACACTTTATAAAGCTTTCTTTTAATGTCCATATCCTGTAAAAATCTCTGTCGGTTTTTATGGATTTTTGCTCACCCGGTGTGAAAAATCTTTCGGACAATTTTGTATTGTTCTGTTTGATTTCTTCCGTATCGCACCCAATTTCTTTTTCCGAAACGGCACACATTACCATTGTACCGGAATGGGATAAATTGAAATAAAAATTTTCCTTTTCACAGTAAATTTTACCGTGTTCGTTTTTATAAAATTTCTGATTTTTTATTTTGTTTATTTCTAAAACTTTTTGGAACAAACCCCACGCACCGGCAGATAATCTTTTATCTTTTTCAAAGCGAAATTTTTTCGTTCTTTCCTGTCTGTCTTGGGGCATTAAATCAAAATAAAAATCATAATCAATGTCCGAAACATCCGAAAAGAAAATCTGCGTTTCCATTAAGCATTAAGTGCCTGTTCAATGTCGGCAATAATATCGTCAACATATTCGATACCGACGGAAAGACGGATTAAATCCTCACCAACACCTGCATCAATGA
>JAZUIT010000288.1:0-6543 GCA_045642385.1 Acutalibacteraceae bacterium | reverse complement strand
TTTTAATTTACATATCAAATTAACGATAGTAATATTTAATTTTATTGGAGGTAGTATGGATGAAGATTAATGACGAAACTGCTGACTTGATATTTCAACTTGAACATCTTATTGGAAAGGAATGCTATAATCCCCACTCTTATGATGGATATACCGGCGATGAAGGATGTAGTTTTCGTTACCCGGTTTATGTGTACCCCACAAAAGATAGTAAAGAGTTAGAAAAATTCAGAGGCAGGATTAATGATCCTGACGCTTGCTATTCTTCCCATCCTCATATTACTGCCGAAATGGTAAGGTCTATGAGATATAAATTTGGTGCTAACTGTCTTTACATTGGTGATGGAATTTACAATGTTCTGGACTTTTTAGAGAAACGATACGGCATAGATTTTACTGATATGGAATCAAAACTCAAATCAGAGTGTCAATCAGGGGACGGGTCTGTGTCCTGAGATAGGACACAGAACCGTCCGTTATTTTTATGCCCGAACAAAACATAAAGCCCGGAATATGGGCAAGCCTATATTCCGAGCGGATTATCAATACAATATATTTTTTGTGTTATTTTCCGACTTTCCACCAAAACGGTTTTTTCATTAAATCCGGAGTATCCGTCATAACACCCCAATAACATTCATGTATTCTTGTTATGCCTGCCGCTTTCATATCATCATATAATTTCTGAGCTGCGGCAAGCTGTTTTTCTTCACTTTGATAACTTGTAAATTCGCTGACTTCGTTTGTCTTTTTCCAATATCTCCATGAAATTTCAGAGAGCTTAACATTTTTCAACTGCTCGTCAGTAAGTTTTGCCGACTTTGCTTTTTCCCATATTTCATCAAAATATTTAACATCCCCGACAGTTAAATCCATACAAGGCTCATCTGCACCCGCATAAATTCTCATATGTGTTTTTTCGCCGAAAGTTACCGCTTCTCTTGAAACATTTGTTGCGGCACGCAGACAGCAAACCTTGATATATTCCATAATATATTCCGCCGCTTCACCGTAATATGCTTTGCAAAATTCCTCGGTAAGTTTATCTGTATCTGCATCGGGATTCCAAAGAAGCTTCGATAAAAGATATGCACGAAGCTCCGCAAATTCGCCGTTGCTTACATTAGCTTCATAGTTACCTTCTTCATAAATACCAACTGCATTATGTTCAACAAAAAATTTCATATTAGGCTTCAACACCTTAAAATTCGGGAAAATGGCATTGTAATTTGCATAATTTGTGGTGTAATCCCAGATATAAAGTTTATCCGCAATTTTACTCCACTGTTCAATATCAGATTTAAAGTGTGCGTTTTCCGAACAACTTTCATCGCACAGCGGATGAGCGAAACAGCACTCAATGGAGCAAAGCCTTACAACCACATTTGATTCGGGCTTTAATGTTTTCGGAGGCTTGCGGGTATGCTGATATGCAAAAGTATCAAATTTAAGATTTGGGTATTTGTCCTTAAAATGCCTTGCAACCGCATTTACAAATGCAAGATTTGTTGCGGTACAGCTGTCCTCCCGTTTGTTTAATGCTTCACATTTCTCACAGCGACAATAATTCTGATTATCCGCCTGAGTAAGTGAAATTAATTTTATACCCGGGTCTTCGTCTAACATTGCCTGAACCTCGTCAATAACTACCTGTAAAACATCGGGATTAGTAAGGCAAAGCTGAGTATTTTCCTTAATCCTTTTTCCGTCAATTAAGGCAAAATATTCGGGATGCTCATCATAATATTCTTCCGGTTTTACAAAAATGCTTGTAAATGTGTGACAAAGCCTCTTGGCGTAGCCGATACCGCCGCCCACATTTTCGTCCAAAACTCTGTAAGACAACCCGTTTAATTTGTTAGCCACGCTGTATGTAATATTATGGGGACTTATCCAATCCGTTTCTCTGTATTCTAAGGGTGGTACAAAAATATATTCATAATCTTTCGGAAATTCAACCGTAGATTTTTTCGGTATTATAATCAGCTCACTTGTAAACCATCTGCAATCCAAATATTCTTCCAAAAATGTATACACAGCATAGAGAGTACCCCTCGGTTGACCTCCTGAAATTACCAGAGTTTGACCAAAAGATTTGATATACACACCGTCTGAACCCAAATCTTTTTCTATTACGGGATAACTTTTTCCCTCACGGTTTGTTTTTCCCACAATAATTTCATATTCCGAAATACTACTCTCGTCAGTTACAATCGGAATTTTAACACCGCTGATTTTTTCTAAATGGTTTTGTAATGTTTCAGCGGCAGTTTTTTCCGCAGGAATACAGTTTTTACCGTGAACGATGACATAGCTGCTTTTTCCGTTTTTTATCATAACAACACCCACCTTACTGTATGTAATTATATCATATCAATTTTCAGATTACAAGAACCAATCAGGGGACGGTTCTATGATTGAAACTAAATACAATTAAATTATGTTACTTTTATCGCTGTTCTGTTTTTGAATGGCGATTTTTTACTTATTGGCAAAAAATTGAAATTCTTGACACTCTCTGCAAAAAGTGATACTATTTTTTTCAGGGAGTGTGAAAAATTATGGGTAAAAAATATTTTACTTTAAGCTTTGATGACGGAATAACTCAGGATTTGAAAATTATTGACATTTGCAAAAAATATAATTTTTATGCCTGCTCGTTCAATATAAATACAGGACTTTGCGGTGCAAACTGGGACTGGGTCGGCAAACGCTACAACCGTCCCGATGTTTCACACATAAGGTTTACCGGGGAAGAAATTAAGTCGGGAATTTATGACGGCTTTGATGTGGAGGGACATACAAGAAACCACACAACTGTTAAAAAGTATGATGATGACATTGACACCCTGATTTCCGAAATTGAGGGTAACGCCGAGGATATTTTTGAACTGTCCGGCAAAAAGCCCAAGGGTATGGCGTGGGCATCCTCCAACTATTCATATACTCAGACAACGGCGGAAAAAATCTGTAAACATACAAGCATCCGTTTTTCGAGAGGTGCAAGCTCTACATATAATTTCAGATTGCCGGAAACATTTATGAATTGGCAGCCCACCTGTTCGATTATTGATAAAAATTTGTTCTATTTTGCGGATAAATTTATCAATGCTAAAAGTGACGAGGATATGATTTTTTATGTCTGGGGTCACGGCTATGAGCTGGATGTTTTCAATCTGTATGATGATTTGGAAAAACTCATAAAAATGATGTCCGAAAACGATGATGTTATCTGTATTTCCAATGCGGATTTTTATGAGCTGTACAAGGATAAAATTCCGTCCGTAAACAAAAACAAGCTTTCTGTTTTTTACAGTCATATTAAACAGGCAGCAGAGGAAAGAAACTGCACACTTGAAGAAATAGGAAAAGCTATTTTTGAAAACGGTATTGAATATATAGATGTGGAAATTGAAAGCCTTGACAGGGTGGTGGAGCTTTGCAAAAATACGGGATTGAAAATCAACTGCGTTTACGGATTTTTTGATTTCCTGTACAGCACAGACACCGACAGAGCTTTTAAAATGATTGACCGTGCAAAGGAATATGTTACCAAAGTGCTTGTTGTTCCCGGTTATCTTAATGATGAAGAAGCAAAGAATCTGAAAGCCTGTAAAACAAGGGAAAAAATTTTTAATTTCCTCGATAATTCCGAAACGGCTAAAAATATGTGCAGGGTTTTTACAGAGGTTTGCGAATACGGAATGAAAAATGGTGTGTTTGTCACGATTGAAGATTTTGACAGCTGCAAATCACCTATTGAAAGGGTTGACGAATTACTGTGGCTTTTTGAAAAAGTTCCGCTGTTGAGATTTAATCTTGACACCGGAAACATTCTTCCCTCTGACGGTAAAGCAGAAGATATGCCGGAAAAATTTATGGGCTTGATAAAGAATGTACATATCAAGGATAAAAAAGACGGCAAAAGTCAGATAATAGGTCAGGGTGCTGTCAATGTGCCGGCAGTTGTGAAACAGCTCAGGATTTTTAACTACACCGATGCACTTGTCATTGAGCATTTCAAGGTGGAAGACCAGCTTTCCGCTATGATTGCCTCGGCAAAATATATTAATAAATGTTTAGGTGAATAACAATTAAGCCGCAGGCGGAAAACCGCTTGCGGCTGTTTTAATATAAACTTGTTATATTTAATTGGTGATACTGTTTTTCTTTTCGCTGATTTTTACTTTGACGGTTTCGGCTTTTCCGTCTCTTGAAACAATAAGGCTGACTGTTTCACCTACGGTACATTTTTTCAACACGGAGCTGAAATCACTTTCGGAGTAAATTTCCGTACCGTTCATTGAAACAATTCTGTCGCCGGATTTAAGTCCTGCGATATCGGCAGCAGAGCCTACACCAACCTTTGCTACATACAGACCTGTTTCTGAGACACCATACTGAAAAGCGGAGAAAACATCGTTGACTTCCACCAGTTGAACATCAATGGTGGGTCTGCCTGTAACATAACCGTTTTCAATTAAATCGGCAGCAACCTTTGAAGCGGTATTTATCGGTATTGCAAAGCCCAATCCCTCAATTCCGGATGAAGATGTTTTTGAATTAACGATACCTATAAGCTCGCCCTTTGCATTGAAAAGACCCCCGCCGGAGTTACCCGGATTTACAGCGGCATTCGTTTGTAATAATGTCATTTTACTGCCGCCAACATCAATTTCACGGTCAAGGGCGCTGATTATTCCGTCTGTAACAGTACCGCCCAAAGTTCCCAAAGGATTACCGATTGCGATTGACAGCTCACCTACAACCAGCTTATCGGAATTTCCGAATGTGGCAGCGTTAAGCTCGGTTGCTTCAATCTTTACAACCGCAACATCGCTTTCTTCATCTGTGCCGATTAGTTTTCCCTCATAGCTTTTACCGGATTTAAGTCTTACCGAAATTTTAGTTGAGTTTGCTATAACATGGTTATTTGTAATAATATATCCGTCAGCGGAGATTATAACACCGCTTCCTGCACCCTCACTTATATATTGCTGCATAAATGCGTTTCTTTGTACCGTTTCCGTGGAAATTTCAACCACGGAATTTTCACAGGCGGCAACAATATCGGAAATAGAATAATCCTTTGCACCGCTGTTGCTTGAATTAACAATAGCCTGCTTTATAACGGTACCGGTTGTACCGTTTTTCTGCGCCATTTTATTTGCAAACACACTTCCGCCGAAGCCGCAGGCGGCAGAAATAACCGCACAGGCAAGAATCAGGGGAAAGACTTTAATTTCTTTTTTCTTTTTTTTCTGTTCGGTAACAGCAGGTTGATATTGATATGATATATAGCCGTCTTTGTATACACTTGTATAGGGCTGACTGTTGCTGTAATCATTAAGCTGTTGCTCTATGGGAGGCTGTTGATTATTTTGGACAGTATTAAATTCAGGCTCATAATTGTTTTCGGAATTAATATTTTCGTTTTCCGGTTCGTACATTATAATATCCTCCTCATTGGATTTTAGTTATGGTACAATATAATTGTTAAGCCGCTATTAACTGGGTTTATTTTTTTTGTAAACTATTCACTTTTTCCGTGTATACTGAATATTATTTATCAGGGAGGGTGATTTATGCCGACAATTTATTTAAGTCCGTCAACGCAGGAAGCTAACCTTTATGTAACAGACGGGAACTCGGAAGAATACTATATGAATTTAGTTGCAGATGCCATGGAGCCGTATCTTAAATCCAGCGGAATAGGGTATGTGAGAAATACTCCGCAGATGACGGCGGCAACTTCAATAGCACAGTCAAATTCCGGAAGCTACGATGCGCATTTTGCAATACATTCAAATGCCGCACCGGACAGCTTGAAAGGAAAAATAAGAGGTTCGGATGTATATTTTTTTCCGTACAGTATGAGCAGTAAACGGCTTGCGGATATTACAGCCGACAATCTGAAAGCAATATATCCTTTAACCGACCGTGTCCGTGCGGTGCCTACAACTTATTTGGGCGAGGTCACAAGGACAAAAGCTCCGGCTGTTTTGGTGGAGCTTGCTTATCACGACAACGAAGCCGACGCAAATTGGATTACAAATAATATTGATATGATAGCTCAGAACCTTGTAATTTCCCTTACGGAGTATTTCGGTATTCCCTTTATTTCACCGCAACCTGTCAGAACTCTCAGAACCACTGCAAACCTTAATATAAGAAACAGACCTACCGTAAATTCCGATATTAAAACTGTTATTCCCAAGGGTACACCGGTTACGGTTTATTCTCAATTTGAGGATTGGTATGTGGTGGAGTATGACGGTATAATCGGATATGCTTCCGTCGAATATTTTAGTTGAATTTATTATTTTTATATGATATAATCGAAATATAAAGTTAAAAATGGGGAGAGTTAAGCATTATGAAAAAATTGTGTTCTATCCTGTCGGTTATATCAATAATATTTTCAATGTTAATCTGCGCTTTTGCTGTGGATGATTTTCCGAATACCTATGTCAACACCGGTAATCAGGCTGATGATATTATCGGTGTTGCAAATACTCAGATGGGGTATAGCTGTCCGGCGGG
>JAZUIT010000287.1:0-4582 GCA_045642385.1 Acutalibacteraceae bacterium | reverse complement strand
ATAGGATACCTGATAAATATTTATTGGGGCAACTGCAAAGCCGAAAAGAATTTTTTAAAAGTTCTGCTTTTTGTTTCCTTTTTCCCTCAAATGACACAGGGCCCCATCAGCGAATTTGATCAGCTTTCAAAGGAGCTTTTTTCAGAGCATAAGTTTACATATAAAAATTATTCATGGGGATTCCAAAGAATGCTCTGCGGTTTTATAAAGAAAATGGTAATTGCCGATATAATGGCTCCTTGGGTAAAAGATGTTTTTGATAATTACAATTCGTATGCAGGTATTACGGTATTGATTGGCGCATTTATGTACAGCGTTCAGATATATGCTGATTTTTCGGGATATATGGATATTATGTGCGGTTACTGTGAAATGCTTGGTATTACATTGACAGAAAACTTTGAAAGACCCTATTTTTCAAAGTCAGTTGCCGAATACTGGCGCAGATGGCATATTACTCTCGGCGCATGGTTCAAAAATTATATCTATTATCCGATAGGTATTTCCAAATGGAACAGAAATCTCGGTAAAAAACTTACCGAAAAGTGCGGAAAATCAATAGGTAAAAATCTGCCGGCTACACTTGCGCTTATTGTTGTATGGCTTACAACAGGATTATGGCACGGAGCAACATGGGCGTATGTTGCATGGGGCGGCGTAAACGGATTACTTATTATTGTATCAATGTGGTTAGAGCCTGTGTATGCCAAAATAAAATCCGCTTTACACATAAATGAAAACAAATGGCTTTGGAAAGCTTTTCAGACAATACGCACCTTTGTACTCATTACCTTCATAAAGGTTTTACCGGAAGTCGGTACTTTATCGCAGGGTTTTGGTTTGTGGAAAAGAATATTTAACGGTATGTCAATCTTGCCGAAAAATTTTGATGATTTATTTGTTTTCGCCAACGGAAAGGTTTTTTTAGGTCTTATTTTTATTCTTGTAGTATTAATGTTTGTACTGAGCTTGCTTCAAAGGAAAAAAGCTGTCAGAGAATACTTTAATAAAATACCATGGGCTTTAAGAATAATAATTCTTTCGGGATTTGTTTTTTTATTACTTGTATTCGGTGATTTCGGTTTGAACGGAACGGGGGACTTTATGTATGCAAACTTTTAAAAAAGCCGCTGTCAGCTTCATTTCCGTGTTTTTGTGCCTTGCAGTTCTTTTTACTGCATCGTTTTATTACTCAGACAAATTTTCAGTTGTAACAAACAAAGAACAGTGTACAATTCCCGAAGATACAAACTATATTTTTTGCGGAGCTTCACAATGTGAAATGGCTTTTATTCCTGACGAAATAGACAGGAATATAAATGATATAAAATGCTACAATTTGTCGGTTCAATCCATAAGATTGTGCGCCAGATATGAGGTTATTAAAAATTTAATTTTAAGCGGTAAAAAAATCAAAACAGTTGTACTTGAATTATCTTACGATTCATTTGAGCGTAAGGAAAATCACAGTGCACTCAGCGATATCGTTCTCAAAAGTTATTACAAATCTCTGCTTTCCCGTGAATATATATTAAAATATACATATAACAGATATTTAGTAAGAAACGAAATATTAAACTTCAAAAGCTTTTTTACATACAAAGACGGCAAAAACTCCGCACAGTCGTCATCCGAAAGTTCTCAGACAGCAAGCACAAACGGCAGTATCGGTTACGGATCTCAATATAAAGATGCAAATCGGGGGTTTGTCGCTTTTGAATCTAAGAATGTAAGAATTGCCGAAAATAAAATAAAAACTGATTTTGAGTCAGAAAAATACGAAAGTATAATTTTAGAAGATAATGTCGAGCTTGTTAATAAAATAGTAGATTTATGCAAGGATAATGATGTTGAAATTATTATTGCGGTTGTGCCGCTGTCGGATGCGTTTATCTGGAAACACACATCATTGGATTTGTTTTATAATTATTTATCCGATTTTTCAAAAACGGCAGGATGCAGGTTTTACGATTTTAATTTGTTAAAAAACAGATACAGCGTTTTTAACGATAAAGAATCATTCTATAATGAATCCCATTTGAGTTATGTTGGTGCAAAGGCATTATCAAAAGAATATTGCAAGGTAATAAACAAAGTTAATTCCGGAGAAGATGTCTGCGATTTGTTTTATTCATCGTATCAAGAAATGAAAGCCGATTCACCGTATATGAAATATTAATCAAAATTTATAAGGTACGATGCTTCACTTAATGTCTGTTTTTTTATTATATCTTATAATCAAAATATGACATAAAAAATCCGAACCACATTGGATAAGGGTTCGGATTTTTTATGTCATGTGAAAAGCTGCAAATTTTGTTAGTGTATATCATTTACAGAATAAAACTTTTTGAGGAGCTCATTTTTTAATATTTCCTTTATCAATATTGTGCTTTCTGTTGTTACCTTCGTTTAGTAAAGTAATTAACTTTACAGCATCATTTTTCTTTAACGCATCACTGTATTGTTGTAAATTTTCTATAAGTGTGTCAATTTCAAAAATCAAATTATCCGCATTATGCAAAAACAAATCAGTCCACATTTCAGCGTTTAACTGTGCAACTCTGGATAAATCACGATAGCTCCCGGCTGAATATCCTCTGTGAATTTCAGCCTGAGGGCTTTTTATATAGGAATTTGATATGACATGGGGTAACTGAGATGTAAAGGCAATTACCTTGTCGTGCATTTGGGCATTTGTAATTTGGATTTTTGCAAAGCCTATCTGTTTTAAGAGTCCCTGTAAAGCTTCTAACTTTTCAATTATAATATCATTTGGCGGCACAAGTAACATTGTAGCATTGTTGTAAAGGTTATCCCTTGCATATTTAAAGCCCGAATACTGTGTTCCTGCCATAGGATGACCGCCGATAAATGTAAAGCTGTTTTCCTTTGCAATCGGAAAACACTCCTCACATACATTTCTTTTAATTCCCGAGCAGTCAACTACAAGTGCATCTTTTTTAAAGTGTTTTTGATTTTCTTTTATATACTCAATTGTTGCCTGAGGATAAACTGCGACAAAGACAATATCACAGATTTTTATTTTTTCCGTTGTCAGTTTATCATCAACAGCTTTAAACATCTTTGCTTCGAGATAAATTTTTTCCGAAGCATCATATCCGAACACTTTGTTATTTGTATTTTTTTTAATTGCTTTTGCCAACGAACCGCCTATTAGTCCGAGACCGCATATACCTATGTTCATTTTCATCACCGAGAGCAATTATATCAGAATTTCTGTAATATGTCAATTTGGTGTTGATAAATTATGGTATTTATGGTATCATATACCAAGAGTCCGTCGGGGGGTGAGCTTGTTGACAGCCAATGAAATTATTGATAAAATTTACAGCCTTTCATACCGAAACGGGCTTGAAAAAACCTGTGATGTTTTAAAAGCGGGCAGTGAGGAAAAAGAGGTTAAAAAAGTAGCTGTTACAATGCTTCCAACTGTTGATGTAATTAAGGAAGCTCACAAATGGGGAGCAGATATGATGATTGTCCATGAGCCTATGTATTATAATCACATGGATATTCATTCTGATGAAAAAATCGAATGCGAAAAAAGAAAAATTGTTGAAGAAACAGGAATAACGATATACCGTTATCACGATTATGCACACAGAAAATCCCATGATATTATAGCCGAGGGTGAATATAAAAATATGGGAATATCCGGCAAAATTGAGTATTTGGACGAAAATTTCGGTGTATCAAGAGTTACCCTTGACGAAGCTAAAACTCCGAGAGAAGTTGCAAAAATTATTGAGAACAACCTCAATATCGCTCATATCAGAATTTGCGGTGCGGCAGATGTTAAATGCACAAAGGTTTCGGGCATATTCGGTGCGGCAGGCTCAATATTAACAAATGAGCTTAAAAACCCCGAGTCCGAAATAGTATTAGCCGGTGAAGCCTGTGAATGGGCATTGGGGGAATATGCCCGTGATGCGGCGGCATTAGGATATAAAAAGGCACTTTTAATTATGGGACACATAGGTTCTGAGCGTGACGGTATGATGCTGACCGCTGAATTTGTAAAAGGAATTTTTCCGGATTTGGATGTTAAATATTTTGAATGTGGTGAAGTTTATACATACACCGATAAATAAGGAGGCAAATTATGTTTTATCCAAAGTCAAAAGAAAAAAAATTAAGTGATGAATTATTCAAAAATCCCACTTCCGAATACAGGGGCGCACCGTTCTGGGCATGGAACGGTAAATTAACCCCAGAAAATATTGAGGAAGAAATTGATTATTTTGAGGAAATGGGCTTCGGCGGATATTATATGCATTCCCGCAGAGGTCTTGATAATGAATATTTAGGTGAAGATTTTTTGAATTGTGTTGAAGCCTGCATTAAAAAATCTGAAAAAAAAGGTATGAAAGCATATCTTTACGATGAAGACAGATGGCCTTCCGGTGCCGCAGGCGGCAAAGTTACCCGTAATAGAAAATTTGCACAGAGAAAAATTCTTTTTACCCCCGTGGAACAGTTGAAGCTTGATGAGGATAATACGGAGCTTGCAAGATATGATATAGAACTTGAAAACGGTTATCTTAAAAGCTATAAGAGA
>JAZUIT010000286.1:0-5985 GCA_045642385.1 Acutalibacteraceae bacterium | reverse complement strand
CGTTAATTTATTCTGCAATCACTCCACAAATGCCGATATCAAAAAAGCATAAATAAAGGAGCGATATTTTACCATGAAAACTATCGAATATATAAAATGCGGAGACTACTATATTCCCGATCTGAAGCTGCCGGAGCAGGAAATTTTGCCGCTGGGCAAATACGGCAGAATGAGGATGAAATATCTCCGTGAGAACAGCCCGTATCTGTATAACAATCATTTTCTCAACGGCACATTGAATAAGCATTGCGCCGAGGTCGAAGTCAAAGCGGAAGCACGGCTTTCGGAACTCATCGAAGCAATGGCAAATGCCGAAGGTGTAACTGAAGCTCTCAAGTCCTCCGACCCGATGAAATGGGTGGGGCTGATGAACAATATCAAAGCATCGGCAGAAGAAATAGTAATCAATGAATTGATAACAAAGTAAAGACTGTATCCCACAAAAGCGGCGGTTTTTTCGCCGCTTTATTTACTCCCGAAACTTGAAATTCCGAATACTGGCAGCAAAAATCCGTTTTGGGCGGTTGCAGTCTGCATCATCGGTATGGGCACTGTGTTTGCGTTGGCGTTGATATAAAGAAAAGCTCCTGTCGAGATATTTCAAGGCAGGAGCTATAATACATTATTGTCTTACATTATCCACCCATTCGGGAAGATTATTGAAAATCAATCTGAAGAATGCAAGAAGCTTACTGAAAAAACTGTTTTTTACCGTTACGGTTTCGGTTTCACTTTTAATTACATATCCGCTGCCGTCGTCAACTGTGAAATAAACCTCAAAGCTTTCATCGGCTTCGGTCATTGTGAATGTTTCGCCCGATGAACGATGCTCACCGTTCACAAACCATTTTATCTGCGAATCAAACGGAATATCCGTTTCGGCATGAAGGGTTACGGTTGAATAGTAGCCGACCTTCAGTGAATCGGTATAATTGACAACTCCAACGGATGCGGGCAGAAGTCTGTTGAAATCAGGCAAGCCGCAGCCGTAGTATTTATCCTTGCCCTCATCGCCGAGGTCATTGCAGATGGATTTAATTGTTTCCTGTATCTGCTCATCTGTAAAGTCGGGATTTGCAAGCTTAATGAGTGCACAACCGGCAGAAATAATCGGAGCGGAAAAAGAAGTTCCGTTATGTGTCGTCAGATTTCCGTTTGCATCGTATCCGCTGATGTTCACGCCCGGAGCACAGCAATCGACCGCATCGCCGTAATTTGAAAAGCTTTTTGCAAATTTGCCGTATTCGTCAACAGCCGAAACGGTGATACAGCTTTCGTTGTGTGCAGGGCAATAAGTCTTTATTTCTTTCTTTGCGTTTCCCGCACAGGTGACCACAACTACGCCGTTTTCATCAGCATAAGCTAAAGCTTTGTCAATTTCAGAACAATCGTTTAATTCACCGCCGATGCTCAGGTTGATAATATCCGCACCGTTATCCACCGCATAATATATGCCGCTGACAAGATTTTCAACCGAAACATTCTTATCCTCAAGCACACGCACCGGCATAATGCTTACGGGCAAATCTGCCGTTATATCGGCTATGATGCCCGCAACAAATGTGCCGTGGCTGTCGGAGGAAATATCGTTTGTTGTGTCGGTGTCTCCGTCAACGAAGTCATAGCCTTCAGTCAGCCTGCCGCCGAGAGCATCGATTCCGGCAGTGCCGCTGTCAATAACGGCAATCACAACTTGTGGAATATCGTTTTGAGAAATATATGAAATGTAATTATCCGTTCCGGGCAGAGCGGTTTTTGAACCGTAGGCACAGCCTGTGATTACAGAAGCCCAAATTAAGGACAGCACTGCAATAAAAATAATCGTTTTTTTCATCTTTATTTTTCAGGGAAAAGCCGGGCAGATTTCTCCGCCCGGTGTTTTCAATTATCAGTTTTAAACTCTTTTGTTGTCAACATATTTCGGCAGTGAGCCAAACAGACCTTTGAAGAAAGCAATCAGCTTTGCGAAGAAGTTTGTTTTGACCGTTACTGTTTCAACCTTGGTTTCTTTGAGCGTTGTGCCGTCTGAAATTTTAATAAGCTTTGCAGATATCTGATATTCGGAATTTGTTACCTTTGTGAGGGTACACTCTTTACCTTCAACTCCGTTTGACCACACTATTTTATAACCGGCGGGCGCTTCGACCGTTGTTGTGAATGTGAGCGTTGCCTTGTAATCAACGGGAAGATTTTCAACATAGCCCTTGATTTCAAATTTTTCGGCAATTTCCTCTGCCGTACCCTCGGTAACATCAAGCTTCTTTGCCTGAACGGTATTTCCGAATTTGCCTATGAGCATGGTCGTGCTGTTTGAATATGCATTTCTCGGCATAAAGGTGCCTTCCACTTTACCGCTTGCATCGGCGGTGAGCTGGTCGATATATTCGAGGTTTGAGGTGGTCAGCTCAAAATCACTGCCGTAGCCGGTGACATTGAGCAAAATATATTCACCGCCTGCTTCGCAGGCGGAACAGGTGTAATTGAACACCGTTCCTTCTTTTGCCGCCCGAGCTTCGGATGCTGATTGGGTGGTAAGAAGTGATAAATCAAGTTTTATAGCAGGACGGACACCTATGTAGGTGGTATTGACTACATTGGAATAACACGAACGATTGCCATCGCCGTCGATAAAGCATCCACTCCATGTAACATTAGTAGACGAACGAAGCCACCAAGAGTTCCCGTCGTTGACATCTATAGCTCTCGAGTCAACGCAAAGTCCCTGGCACCTTGAATAATCCGTTCCCTGTGCTATTTTTGCCGTGTCAGATAGTCTTGCATCGCTTTCAAAACTGAAGTTTGCGTTCATTGCCTCATCAAAAGAAAGAAGGAAGACTTTGTCGTTTGTTTTGAGAGGATTGCCATAATATTTATAATATTCGGGGGCAGGAACATAACAGCTGTTGTCACATTCTCTTGTCACAATTCGGTTTTGCTGTGTGCTGCTGAATGCCGTTGAATAAAAATCGTTTATCAGCCAGCTTCTGATAGAGGATTTGCTGTAATTATTTGCGTATGATGTTTTGGCTGAATTACCCCAATATTCTCCATCGGCAAGTAGAATATAGTTATTGAATGCCTGGGAATCTATGATGTTTTCACTCATCACTATTGTGCCGCCGTCTTCACTGCCCAACACTCTCCACACCAGCGGCTCATATCTGAACCAATAGGTTGTGTCGGTATCATAGCCATTAGTTAACTGATAATAAGGGTATGCATTTAATTTCCCGGTATAAGGCGGTCTGTATGAGGTGAATTTTACTCCTCTGTACTTATTTTCACCGTATTTTACATCACAATACATCATATAGTCGGAGGCTTTCATTATGCCGTCATACATTTCGCCCGTGCCGCTGTAATACTCGTATGATTTCCAACTGCTTGCCATTGAATCCAGCACGGCACCCATTGATGCGGTTACATCTGTCTGCGGATATGAACCGAATCTGATATGCGTGCTGTCTGCCCAACCGTCATTGCTGCCCGTGCCGTCGGAATAGCCGGGGTTGGTGGGGTCTGTGGGTGTGTCGGGGACTGTTCCGTCAAACTTAAAGGTTAATTCTTTTCCGCTTTCCGATAAATTAACATACTGCGTTAATACAGTTCCGTCAAAGGATGCCGTAACAGTATAATTCCCGCTTTTCAGGTAAATAATAACCTGACCGTTTTTGTCGGTTATATAACAGGCACCGGCACAATCGACCGAAACATTTTCAACGGATTTGTTTTTTTCGTCAACCGCCTTAACGGTTAAGCTGATTTTTTTGTTGGGACATTCACCGAAGCCGAATTGAAAATTACCGTTTTTATCAAAACAGGCATAGCATTTGCCAAGGTCTTTTTCATAAGAAAGCGAAAGCGCTGTTATTACAAGTTTTCCGTTTTCATCAATAAGCTTACCGAGTTTTACATTTTTCTTTTTTATTGAATTGAGAACCTTATATATTTTTAACTCAACCTTAATACTGCCATCAACACAGAAATCAGATGTTCCGCTTAAACAAAACTGACAGGTATGTTCCTCTTTAGAGCCGATATTTTCCGGCGAAAGCGTACCCTTCCAGTAAACCTCAACCGTAACCTTGACGGTTGCCATAAGCTTCTGGTCACCGTGTTCATCCTTTTTTCCCGCCTTTCTGCCTACTTCAAATTCAATGCCGACACCGATTTTTAAAGTTATTGTTAAATCAAGGAAATCGCCGTCAATCCATTTGCTTTCATTGCTGATTTTGTTATATCCGTCTGTTGAATTTAAGATTACACCTTTTTCATTAAGAATTGTAATTTTAATCAAATCAATTTTCGCTTCAAGAGAAATTACAGGATATATTTTTATATACAACCTGAACAATCCCGTATTGCCAAGTTTAAAGCCTTTCGGATTACCGTCTTTATCTTTACCGTCTATTTGCCAGCATATTTCATCAGCAGGAACGGAAACACTGCCGGTTACACTGAGATTTAATTCGGTTTTTGTTTCAACCGAAACTTTATATTCAAAATAATCAGGTCCGATTTTGATATCCCAATGCAAACGGGCACTGGCGCCAATTGTTATTCCGATTGAGCCTGTAACCTTAGCCTGAAAAACCTCATGCTCACTTTTTTTATCTATAAAATTTATTTTAAAGTTTGTTGAAATAATCTGACCCTTAATATCGGAGCCCTCGTCTCCGGCATCTTCGCTTTGAGTTTTAAGACCTTCTTCAAAATTATATTCTTCAGAATCAATCACTTCAAAATCAGTCATCTCGGAATACTCGCCGCAATCAACATCGGCAGGGTTATAATCATCCGTATCAAAGCCTTCATCGTATCTTATATAATCAAAAACATCGTCAAGAGCAATTTCGATATCCTCAGTAATATAAACTGCGTTTCCGGAAATTTCTATTTTTGCAACCTTGAGAATTATAATATCGTCATAATCAATTTCATAATAAAGAGAATCCCCGACCTTAAGATTTTTTATTTCTTCAACAGGATTAATAAATGTATAAACTCCTGTTTCCGGATTATAATCAACGGTCATTGATTTGTCGGTATCCGGAATAACAACATCCTCAGAAAGAGCACCGAAGCTTTCTTCAACATCTTCACCGAATTCAACGATTCTTTCATCATCAAAATCATCGGGAGTAACGCTCATAAATTCTTCATATACGCTTGTATGCTCAAAGAAAGAAAAGCTGCTTGACAAAGGAGAATAATCCTCGTTGAGCATAAACACTTTAACAAGGTAGTATTCCGGCATAGTGGCAATATCGATTGATAGAGTTGCTTCTTTATCTTCAGAACCGATATTCTTTATCCCCGAGCCGAGCATCTGATTCGTATTTTCATCATAAATCGCAACAACAAGAATGCAATCCTTTGATGCACCGAAACGGACAAAAGCTTCTTTCCCTTTAATTGTACAATTTGATACACTGCAACCGCTGTCGTTTTCATCTGTGTTTGTCTGCTCAAGATTGTTGAGAATAAGTCCCATTCCGCTTGCGCCGCCGATTGCGGAATCGGATTCTGTTCTCGCGTCAGTCGGTTCATTCTCCGCAAATGCTCCCACAGGCATTACGCCCGCAAGCATGAGCATACAGAGCAAAAGTGATAAGAGTTTCTTTGAAAGTTTCATCAAACATTACCTCACTCTATCTATAATATTTTCATTATAACAACATTACGCAAAATAAGCAATATATTCCGAAAATAATTCACCATCAAAGAAAGGAGGATTTTATGCCCAACAAATATGAAGAATACTACGAATTAGCCCAACGAAACGAATGGGAACAGGCGAAAAAGCCTGTTCCTATCAAAAAGTGAATATGAAAGGTGTATATTTTTAAGATAGGGACTCACACAAACGGCACAATAGCTTCTTTGGGAAGGTTGGATACGGGGATGGATTTTATATATTTTTCCACTTCCGTTTCGTATGCATCGAAAAGGAAAGGTTTATCAACTTTTGTTTTGCCGGTTGTG